>JAAYKT010000118.1 GCA_012522255.1 Clostridiales bacterium | reverse complement strand
TCCATCATGGCATCTATGCTTGCGTTTTCCGGTAAAACAACCGACAAAGTTTTGTAATCTAATGAATCAACTTTATATGCTCCCCAAGCATTTTTGAATCCTTTTCATGATTCCGCCAAGGATATTAATATGTAATCGCCTAAAGCAGGGGTAGCCTTAGCACCATCCTTTTCAGAATTATAAAACATATAGTCAAATGGATACTTTATATCCGCAGTAGAAATCTTCACCTGCTTAACAGCCTCTGAAACATTTAGATCCTTAGCACTTATTATATTTTTTTCAACTTTAACGCTGATGGATTTTTCCTCAACTACCACTACTTCCCCTATAATAAGTGCAATATGATCATTATGCATGAAGCGATACATTGCATCCGCTGCATAGACCACAGTGGAAAAGACAAAAAGTGCAATTAAAATAAATACTATGATCACAGTTTTAGAAACCTTCATTATATTCCCCTCCCTAAAACTTTTACTTACTTCATTTAATCTCCTATATATATTTTATCAATAAATAGAGGTCGATAACAAGGGATAAGGAAAAGAAAAGTAATAATTCGTCACTATTCGCACTATAACTACCCAGTGAAAGCAGATAATTATATTTGCTGCGTTTACTGAGTTACAAGGCCAATTGTCTTAAATTACTATGATAAATGTCACTTTCGAGGCTTGACGAAGAGTCTTAAGATCCTTCACTTTGTCCAGGATGACACCAAAACCGTGTGAACAGTAACGCCCTTTATTCTCCAAACCTTTTAAATGTTCGAAGGCTCATGGCTACAGCTTGTTCTCTTGTAGTATTTGCATAGCCCGATGCAATTTCTGCCGAAGTTATTGCCTTTGGCATAAACTTCCCGCCAACACCTTTTATTATCTCAAGTTTGCTCATGTACTTAACATGCTCTAAAGCCCAAGATGAAATATTCTTTTCGTCAGTAAATATTGGTGCACCGGAAGTTCCAAAATCAGCATTCGGTACCATTATTCTTATAGCACGACTAAGCATCGAGGCTACCTGCTCACGATTTATTTGTTTTTTAGGATCAAAGGTTGTTGCTGATGTCCCTGTAGTTACACCAAGGTTTAATGCTTTTAATATCTCCGGGTTTTTCGTATCGTTAAAAGGATTAGAAGATGTTGCTGTAGCAGTCTTGCCTGTTGTTCTTTCATATAATCTAACGGTAAGCTCGGCAAATTCTTCACGGGTAATCGGCTTTGTCATATCCGCCCCCATTAAAGATTCAGGTATCAGCTCTTTTTTATCAGCTTCATCAATTTCAGGCTTTGCCCATGCAGATGCATCGCTATATGCCGACATCTTTGTAGAGGCAATATTTGAATATGGTGAAAGAATGGGTTCTCCTGCCGAAGGCTTGCACACAAATCCGACTCTGAAATAATAAATGTTTTCTTCTACGACTACCTTATCCACTAAATTTTTCTCCACCGGATTCAATTTATCATGGGATACTAAAAGGTTTGCCACAGCTCCCGGCATACCATCCCATTTAATAGTTTCTGATAGCCATTTCCCATTGCCTACCTTAAAGTCAATAAAATGATACACCGGTAGCTGTTTGTTTGCCTTTGTTATTGATTCAGGAATACTCCAATTTAGTTGGAAATATGGTTTGCCGCTTTCATCCTTTTTTACCTCAACTTTAAGCTCTTCCGGGGCATCAAGTTTGGTAATTGTAGCAGCAGAAGCACCTTTCCCAATAGCCACCACTTCAGAATAAGGTGAATATAAAGCTTTTGCATCTTCATCATAGGGTTCAAGTAAATACCGTGCCCTGTAATAGTATGTATCCTTTTCAAGATCATAAGTGCTGGTGCCATCTAAGGTAGAGTCCATATACCAAGGGATAACTATGATTTCTGCTGCATTTCGCTCATCCGTCATGATATTTGACATACTCCCCGTAAAATATCCATGGATATTGCCCTCCCATTTTGGATCACTGGTAGGAATAGCAATATTCCAGTTGCCATCATTCTTCTTCCAATCTACTAAATAGTTAAGATTAGCCTTGCAATCTCCCGCTTCTATATCATTTACAATTTTTATTATGCTCTCTGAATTAGTCCATCTAAGGTATAGT
>JAAYKT010000117.1 GCA_012522255.1 Clostridiales bacterium | reverse complement strand
TAGTAAGCGATGATATAGGTTTCGTTATGTATAACCTTATAGATAATTTCCAGTTGTATTATGGGTAGTTTTGCTTCTGGAAATTAGGTAAATAAACTACTCAAAACATATTATACGAGGAGATATAGAAATGTATGGTTTGTTAAATAGGGACTTGGACTATATAATTTGTGCTATAAAAAAGTACCCTGAAATAGATGAAACTATTATTTTTGGCAGCCGGGCTATAGGGAATTATAAAAAAGGATCAGATGTTGATATTGTGGTAAAAGGTGTCAGGATAGATGACAAAACCATAGCAAGATTAAGCGATGATTTGAATGAAAGGTATCCACTTCCATATTTTTTTGATATTGTGAACTATAACGATATATCTAATGATGAACTAAAAAAACATATTGATACTGTAGGCAAGGTAATTATAAAGAAAAAGTGACCGGGAGAACCGTCCCTCCGGTCACTTTTGTTGTTTTATTTTAATTTGCAGGTATCATAAGTTTTTGTTCGGGGAATATTAGATGCGGGTCTTTTAGTGCATTGTATTCAGCTAATTTCTCCCAGGCCAAGCCGAACTTTTCTGCTATTTTCCATAGTACGTCTCCAAGTTTTACTGTATATGTTTCTGTCAGAACTTCTTCTTTTTTCTCTACTACTGACATTCTGGGTTGAACCGCAGCCGGTATTGCATCGAGGCTTTTTACATATTCCAATAGGATTTCGTCAAGACCGCCCATTTCCAATACCAATTCGCCGTCCATAAACATGGTATAATCGTCGCCGCCTACTGCCATAAAGTCATTAGTAGCTACTTTATATTTTTTATTTAAATCAAGGGCTGCCCCCTTAACTTTTACATCTTTTACTCTTTTTCCGGCTTCCTGATTTAAGTCCAATGTGTATGTCAAACCTGCCACCTGAGCAAATGAACCTGCCAAATCGGGGTAGCTGGCTGTACCATGTTCAAGAGCCTTTAATACTTGGTCTCCTGTATATTCTTTAACTACCACGTAGTTGCCGAAGGGCAATACTGTGATAATATCTCCCATTGTTATTTCTCCTGGTTGTATGGAAGCCCTAATTCCGCCGCCGTTTGTGATGGCGATATCGGCACCTGTGAGGTTGAGCATGGCATCGGTTATTAAGTTTGAAAGGTTGGTTTCGCCGCCTCTTACTTGCGCTCTTTCACCGTCAAGAATCACGTCAGTTTTGCCGACTACAACAGATGTGATGACTTTGTTTTTTTCAGTTGTTTCATTCATTAAGGCTGCTACTTCTTCATCTTCCTTCAACTCTGCAGCATCGTCTTTTGTATAAAGTGAAGGTTCGATGGCTTTTAATTCACCATTTTCAAATTTTAGATTAACTATACCTAAATTATTTGTGTATTCGCCGGTTGAAACTATTATTGTGTCTTTTCCTTCGTTGTCGATGTCTCCAAGAAGGGTGTGGCTATGTCCATCTATTATTAGATCTATCCCTTTTACATTATTACGTACCGAATAGGATGTATCCGTGCTTTCTTTATCTATTCCCAAGTGTGCCAGGGCTATTATGGCGTTAACACCTTTTGCCTTGAGCTCTTCAACCATTTTTTTGGAAATTTCAGCCGGGTTCGCAAAGGTCAGTCCTTCTACGTTTAAAGGATTGGTTTTGTAAGCAGTTTCAGGAGTTGAAAGGCCGAATATGCCTATTTTTAGACCGCCGATTTCTTTAATTACATATGGGTCCATAAGCGGTGTTCCATCATCTTTTTTGATTAGGTTTGCAGTTATGATAGGGAAGTTAGCTTGTCCTGCAAGTTCCAATAATCTTTCCTGGCCATAGTTAAAATCATGGTTTCCTGGAGTCATGACATCGTACCCCATGGCATTCATAAGCCCTATAATGCTTTCTCCTTTGGAAATTGTAGCAAAGGTTTGCCCGTGTAAAGTATCACCTGCATCAATTACTAATGTGTTGGGATTTGCTTCTTTGACTTCTTTTATTTTAGTTGCAACTTTTGCAAATCCTATGCCTGCATCCACTCTTGAGTGGGTGTCATTGGTATGTACGATGGTTATCACGACGGAATCTGCATCGGCATACACACCTGCAACGGGAGCAAATACTAAGGTTACTACCATTGTCAGTACTAACAGCAAGCTAAGTCTTTTCTTTGAACCGATAATCATTTCACACTCTCCTTATCTTAATATTATTGGTTACATATAGCTTGTACCACATTGATATTATTCTATATAGAGCAGGGTTATCCTGCAAAAATAGGATAGTTTTTCTTATAAAAATTTTAGCCGCTTGAATTGTGGAAGCCCCATCCCCTTGTGGGAGGGGTAAGTTCACTGTATAATATAAAGAGGCAAAGGCCTTAGGGGGGTTCTGTTATGAAGATTTTGCTTTTTCCGTTTATAATTAGTTGGAAGATTGCGGCATATATGCTTAAGCTGATAGGCAGGCTGCTACTTGTAATACTGGGGCTTATTGTTTTGATATTCGGACTTTTTCTTTGCTTGACTGTTATCGGTGCTATTTTCGGTATACCGATGATTATTATAGGGGTTGCGATGATTATAAAGGGGTTCTTTTGAGACGGAGCGACCAGGGGGGACCAGGGGGGACCAGTGGGACGGTTCTGTTGGTCGCTTTTTGAGAAAGACCAACAGAACCGTCAGACCGTGTGGCAATTGCAGTGCCATACATGCCAATAACCGGTCTTTGCCCCTGTTCGTTGCCTAATTTTCCTTAAATTTAACTAAAATAAAAAGGTGCATAGGAATCGGCATCCTATACCAATGCCGGTTCCCTTCTTTCTTCCAGCCTTCTCAGCATTTCTTGTATTCCCAGGATATTCATTGCACGTTTAAAGTT
>JAAYKT010000116.1 GCA_012522255.1 Clostridiales bacterium | reverse complement strand
GGCACTGGGCACCGGGCACTGGGCGCTGACGGTTACTTCAGTGCTTTCTCCAAGTTCCTCAGATTATCATACATAAGTGTTGTATAATCCTGCCCCTGCAGTATTTCCTTTTCGCTTAGCCCGTGTGCCGCATTTAGCGTGAGAACGTCGCCGTCTATCTCCCCGGCTATGACATTTGAAAACTTTGGGTTCACGAATTTTTCCACAAAAACATACTTTATATCATTTTCTCTGCACAGCTTTACTATTTCGGCCAATTTTGCCGGGCTTGGCTCCTGTTCCGGGGATATACCCCTTATAGGAATTTGGGTGATACCGTATTCTTTTGCAAAATAACCAAAAGCCTCATGGGATGTCACAATTATTTTTATTCTAAAATCTTTTGAGGCATCCGATATATCCTTATGCAGCTTCTCAAGCCTGTTTATCAAGCTTTTATAATTTGCTTCGTAATATTCACTGTTTTCCCCATCTACTTCTATCAAAGCATCAAAAACATTTTTGGCTTGTGCCATTAAGTTTACCGGGCTTACCCAGGTATGTGGGTCATAGTCATCATCATGATTACTGTTACCTTTTATTAAATCTATTCCAAGGCTTGCCTCTACAATCTCTACGTTGCTTTCCTGCAGGCTTTTTGTTATTTTATCCACCCATTTTTCCATACCTGCACCATTATATATGAATATATCACTGCTTTTTAACTCCGCCATCGTCTTTAGTGTAGGTTCCCAATCGTGAGGTTCAACACCGGAAGGGATTAGTTGCACAATGCTCGCCTTTTCCTTGGCTATTTCATCTGCAATAAAATACATCGGATAAAAAGTAGTATAGATCTTAAAATCAGTATTTCCATCTATAGGATTGTTTTCAATATTTCCCCCTTCATTACAACCGACAATTGTAATCGACAGTAGTATTATTATAAAAGCCAATAAATATTTCCGCATGTTTTGCCTCCCTAATTGCAAACTGTTTGCATTTACATTGTATAGTATTGGCTTTTATTTGTAAATATATTTAGGAAAAATGACTGTCTCGTCACAACCAAATGTATTGTAATTGTCATCCCAAGTCACAAAGGATCTTATCAATAAAGCCCCCAGTGTTGATTTTAACTCAATATTTGGGGGCTCTGTCTTCAATAATGCCTTTTAGTATTCTCTTAACTTCTCATATTCCTTTTTATCTTTATATATCTGACAGCCTGTCCCATTTTTCCGCAGATATGCATCATAGGTGATGTCTATTATTTCCCATTTGCCGTTTATGTACGTTTCATTCCATGAGTGATAATTAGCAATGTCTTCTTTGTAACCTTTAACAAGTTTGGTCGGTATACCTCTACTTCTAAGCATACCGGCAAACAGTGCTGAATAGTCAAAGCAAATACCGCTCCTGCTTTCAAAAACCTCTTCTATATCGGGGATATAATCCGGATTCAACATGGCGGATTTGTCATAATCGTAGCTAATGTATTGGACTATATAATCATATATGACCCGAACTGTTTCTTCATCATTTGCCGTTTCTACTGCGAGCCCCCCTGCAAACTTAATTGCTTTCATGTCATCATTCCATAAAATCGGTTGAGCGGATTTTAAAAAAACTATGTTCTCTTCTCTTATATCGGCTTTAAAGCTTTTCTCTGTCAAAACCTTATATTTATTTTCAATAACATTTTCTAATACGGATACAGTATAATTGCCCCATCCGAGTTGCAACGGGAAAACTCCTTCCTTATTTTTCAAATCGTAATAGTATATTGATGAATCCTTTTCTATCATTATTTTTATTTTATTACTGACACCAACATAAGAAACTCGCACTATTCCTTCTATTGCATCCTTTGTATCTATAGCAATATTAGAGGCATGTACACCTGCGAAACCCAACAAAAAGATGCTCAGAATCATAATGGCAATAATCCTATATCTATCCACAGAAAATTACTCCTTTCAGCAGCGCGGTTGCAACACCTGATTAATCAAATTTTATCATATTTTCTGTGATTTTGTAGGATTTCTGGAAATATTTTTACAAAAACCATCAATTTTTTTAAGAAAAGACGATTCCCAACCTTTTTTTGATATCTATTTTTAAGGTTTAATATGGTCCGTAGAAAAGCCATGTTTTGTAACACATATGCCATTTCCAAATGAAAATAACAAATAATGATATGCGAACATACAAAAAAGACAGAGTACAAAACTCCGCCATGATACTTGTTATATTTTTTTAACTATCTCGTTCTATTTTTTAAATGGCCTTTGCATGACCTTTCTCCATAATGTTTATAAACAGTGCAGCCATATCCGGGTCAAACTGTTTTACTGCCTCTGCTTCTATTACTTTTAATGCCTGTGTACAGGTCATTTTATTCCTGTAAGGCCTATCATTTACCATGGATTCGTAAGCATCGGCTATTGAAAATATTCTTACGACTTCAGGTATGTCTTTGCCCTTTATATTTCTTGGATAACCTCTGCCATCCCACCTTTCATGATGCATTAATATCAGCTCATCAATGACAAGCGTTTCCCTAAATGCCGTTATAATGTGGTAGCCTGATTCACAATGGCCCTTAACTATTTCCCATTCGTTCTTATTCAAGGCATCTTTTTTATTAAGTATTTCAATAGGTATAGCAACTGTCCCCACGTCATGATATTGACACAATAATTTAAGTCTTCTTTTTTCTATCTCCGGTATATTTAGCGCATTGCCAACCAACTGCGAAAGCTTATTCAGTCTTTCAAAATGTGCTATGGTTTCGGTTGTTTCCTTTTCCAGTTTATGTGTTAAAAATTTTATTATTGAAAGCTTTGCAGCCTTGCTTTCCGCAAGTTTATTATGATACATATTGCTTTCTGCTTTTTTATAAAGGTCAATCAAATTCACATCTTTGCTTTCCTTTGTTGCCAACCCAAAGCTGATGCTTATTTGAATAAAATCGAGAGGATTGTTTTTGCATTCTGTTTTAATTC
>JAAYKT010000115.1 GCA_012522255.1 Clostridiales bacterium | reverse complement strand
CCATCATGGCTTTACTTATACCCATAGCGTTGATAGGGTATGCCGCTTTATCTGTACTAAGTACCACAACATTCTTCACTCCGTGTTGGATGGCAGAATCAAGCACATTTTCCGTTCCAATCACATTAGTACGTACCGCTTGCATTGGAAAAAACTCACAAGAAGGCACCTGCTTAAGTGCTGCCGCGTGAAATACATAGTCCACTCCAATCATAGCCCCGTCTACCGAACGTTTATCCCGTACATCGCCAATATAGAACTTAACTTTAGGGTTTTGGATGACATGACGCATATCGTCTTGTTTCTTTTCATCGCGGGAAAAAATTCGGATTTCACTGAACCGAGAATCGTTCAAAAACCGGCGTAGCACAGCATTGCCAAAAGAGCCGGTACCACCGGTGATTAACAAATTTTTGTTAAGAAATTGTGACATATGTTTTATTAATTACTTCTATTCGATAATATATTGCTAATGTTGTTTATACAAATCTTGGAGGTTAAGGTCATCTAAAGTAAAATTATCATTCTGAAATATTTTTATATTGTGTTTTAGTACCTCTTCTGAAAGATTCCACCATTCTACTTCTAATAATTTATTAATAATATCGTCGTTAAAACGGAATCTAATAATTTTAGCAGGTACACCTGCTACTATAGCATAATCAGGTACATCTTTTGTAACTATTGCTCCAGCTCCTATTATGGCACCATTACCAATTTTGACTCCACTAAGAACTGTTGCTTTATTACCTATCCATACATCATTACCAACGATTACCGTATTAGGGTTTTGGGATACTAAATCTTTGTCTACCCAGCTAAAGCCTGTACCATTTATTGATTCTGTGAAAATAGGAGAAGTTGATACAAAAGTTAGTGTATGCGTCGCTAAACCTATATTGCAATGAGAAGCAATGGAGCAAAACTTCCCTACTATAACATTAACTAATTCGCTATTAGAACCCACATAGCTATAGTCCCCAACAAAAGTGTTATATATTTTGGAAAACCTATTAATTTTTGCCTTTTTAGATATTTCCGAATTATGGGTAATTTTTGCTAAAAGTGATACTTTTACAAAAAAAAGATATTTAATTGCACCAAGAATATATTTTTTCATTACTAGTTACTAAACATTTTCAATAGCATCAATTAATCCCTGTGCCATATCCTCTGGTTTGCGATATTCCCATTAGTATTCATAGGCATTTTTACCAAATTCTAAATACTTACACCGATTATTGCTAATATCTATTATTACTTCCTTGAATTGCTCAACATTATCTAATCTAAGTCCATTTTTTTCATGTACAATATTGAATGCTTCTCCGCCAGTTATTGCATCTTTCATTGTAATAAAAGGTACTCCATATCCCATACTCTCTAATACAGATAAACCAGCTTGTAAAGGAGAAATACATGCAATTGCCTGACTAAAAAGGTTTGATTTTTCTTGTTCACTATAAATTGGTCCAATCAGTTTTATTCTATCTGATAGATTTTTACAATCTATCCATTTATTAACACTATCATACTGATCCCCACCCCCTATTATCAATAATTCTGGAATAGATCTATTCACTTTATAAGCCTCTAAATAAGAGTCTAATAAGATTTCTAACCCTTTTTCCATATACAGAGTTCCTATAAAAAGTATTTTATTCTTTAATGTATTGTTTAGTTCAATTTTTCTTACTTTAACAGTATTATGGGCTATAAAAAAGGGTATTGAAGCTATTCCTCTCTCTTTAAACATCTTTATAGGCCGATCAGTATAAACTATAAGACCATCCGCTCTTTTATCAAAAAAATCAGTAATAAAATAATGTAAACGACTTGCCTCTCCGTATTTTCTATTATATGATGCCGGTGCTCCTATCGTCCAAAAAAATAATTTAAAATTTCTCCTCCACAATGCTAAGCTTGAAAAAGATAACCATGCTGTATCACCATATGCAATAACTACGTCATATCCTTTTGCCAGTCTCAGAATGTTCTTTTTATGAATAGTCACTTTCCAAAAACTGAATTTGGGAATAAAAATTGTTTTAAAATTGCACTGTGCTATAACATATTCACTCGTATTATAAGAATAGCTTACCGTTAAATCATACTTACTTGCTAAAAGATTAAAGATGGGAATTCGATAATGAAAAAGTTTATTATAAAGTATAAGAACTTTCTTTTTATTTATGTTTTCTATTTGTGAACTCATAATCCTCATTATTCAGCACACTCATTGAAGCTTTTCTTTAAATGATAGAGTTCTTTGAGTGTCATTGCTTTTTGTGGTATTCTCTAGTATCTATATCCTTTTACACACCCCTCTATTATATCCACTTCTTATTCAACCCTCTTTCTTCTACTCATGTCATATAGGAATATTCTTACCAAAGACATCTGCTCAGGAATTGCAAATCCATAGGGAATATCAACAATGTCGTTTAACATATCAATAATTAATTCTTCTACATTTTCATAATAAAGCCCTATTTACATAGAAGCAACCAGAATTCTAACTATCCGCTCCGCCGCTTTCCCATCCCACAGCCCCGGTATCGTGCCTTTCTTCCACAGCCCCGCAAAAAGCCTATTGAGCATAGGTTTTATTGCAGCAGGATCTGTTCCAACCAGCTCATTGGTCCCTAGGGTAACAGTCTCGGGCCTCTCGGTATTATCGCGTAGCGTCAGGCATGGGATTCCCATTACTGTGGTTTCCTCCGTTATTCCACCAGAGTCTGTAATCACTGCTTTTGAGTGCTTCACCAGGTAATTGAATTCCAGGTACCCCAGCGGGTCAACAATGTGAAGATTATTTGATTGTATGCCGAGTCCTTCTATCACCCTGGCAGTCCGTGGGTGAATAGGAAAAATCACCGGCAACCCATCAACATTGTGGAGAATTTCTTTCATGGTAGCCTTTAATTTTTCCGCCTCATCTACATTGGCTGGCCTGTGCAATGTAAGCACCAGATAACCACCTGCGTTCAATCTCAAGGAATCGTAAAATGCCGGTTTCTTAAATCTCTCTATATTCTTAAGCAAGGTGTCTATCATCACGTTCCCCACAAAGTGAATCTGCTCTTCTTTTACACCCAAACGCCTTAGATTTTCGTTAGCAGTTTCCGATGTGGTAAAATAATAATCTGCCAGTACATCGGTGACCATCCGGTTAATCTCCTCGGGCATACTTACATCCCAACTCCTGATTCCTGCCTCAACATGCGCTACCTTTGTGTTTAACTTCTTGGCCACAATACTGCAGGCCATGGTGCTTGTCACATCACCAACTACCATAACCAAATCGGAAGGATTTGCCATCAAATCTTTTTCAAACTCTACCATAATATTGGCTGTCTGCTCTGCCTGTGTTCCTCCTCCGCAGCCCAAATTTACATCCGGACGGGGAATATCAAGTTCCTCAAAGAAGGTTTGACTCATATTATGATCATAATGCTGACCGGTATGCACTAAACGGTATTCAATAGAATACCCCATTTTCTGAACTCGTTTTACAGCATGAATTATAGGAGCAATCTTCATAAAATTGGGACGAGCTCCGGCAATTAAAGTGATGTGCATATAGAATTACTTACTTAATTAAAAATTTTGTTTTTCTTGAAAAAAAAACTAGATGCAAGAACTATAATTAGTCAACCCTTATAAAATACTTGTTTTCCAACAATCCCAGGAACAGGCTGTAGCACCAGGTATCTGTCCCTTCTTCTGAATAAGGAAACCAGCGTAGCCCATTTTTCGAGGATACAAAAAAGGACAAAAATAAGCTTCCTTTCTCTTTTTATGATCCAATGACAAAAGTTATAGCCTGCTGCAGCCATCATGGTATTAATAGCATCGCCAGTGGGCCCTTTCAAATAGTTGCGATGCATACGATGATCTCTTTTCAGATGTCCTATAACCGGCTCTATCCCGGCTCGTTGTCGGAACTTCCTGCGTGCTTTCTGTTTTTGGTAGTAACTCTGGTTTTTCTTTCCACATCCGGGT
>JAAYKT010000114.1 GCA_012522255.1 Clostridiales bacterium | reverse complement strand
TTTATGTACCGGGTATAATCAGACAACTTGATAAAGAATATTTTAAAAAAGTTGAGGCAATTGAATTTGCAGTAAAATATGATGATGGTAAAGATACAAAAGGTATTAAAAAAGCAGATGTTATATTAATTGGTGTTTCCAGAACATCAAAAACACCTTTGGGAATGTATTTAGCGAATAAATATGTAAAAGTAGCGAATATCCCTCTGGCACCTGAAATTAACCTCCAAAAGAAATATATGATGTATCACCTAAGAAAATATTCGGGCTTATTACCATTCCCGACAAACTTAATGCTATAAGGCAAGGGAGGCTAAAAACTCTTGGGTTAAACTATGAAGCAAACTATGCCAATATGAATCGTATAAAAAAAGAACTTGAGTATGCAAAGTCTGTAATGGATGATATAGGATGTCAAATAATTGATGTTACTGATATGGCTATTGAAGAGACGGCAGGTATAATATTAAAAGCATTGAAAGAGCAAGAGGGTTCAGCAAATTAATATATAAATTCAATTTCTATTTTTTGTACTACAAAATACATAATTTTAATTAAAACAATGATAAAAATAAAAGGAGCAAAGCACATGAAAATGAAAAAGTACATTTACAATTTTAACGAAGGCACGGCAGAAATGAAAGACTTATTGGGAGGCAAAGGAGCCAACCTTGCTGAAATGAGCAATATCGGTTTACCCGTACCTCAGGGATTCACGATTACAACAGAAGCATGCAATATGTATTATGAAAAAAACCATAAACTATGGGATGAACTTATAGGGGAAATAAATATAAAAATTAAAGAATTGGAAAATAAAACGAATAAAACATTTGATGATAAGGAAAATCCTTTGGTTGTATCTGTTAGGTCCGGGGCTAAATTTTCAATGCCCGGGATGATGGATACAATATTAAATTTGGGATTGAACGATGATACAGTTGATGCTTTAGCCAAAAATTCAAATAACGAAAGATTTGCCTATGATAGTTACAGAAGATTCATTCAAATGTATGGGAACGTAGTTATGAACATAGATAAGAATAAATTTGACGAAATATTTGATGGCTTCAAGGTAAAAACGAAAGTGGAGTCGGATACTGAATTAAATGCCGAAACATTAAAAGATGTAGTGAAAGAATTTAAAAAACTATACAAAAAGGAAACTGAAAAAGAGTTTCCGGAAAATCCAAAAGAACAATTACTGCTTGCAATAGAAGCGGTATTTAAGTCCTGGAATACCGAAAGAGCTGTTATATATAGAAGAATTCATAATATTTCCGACAACCTTGGAACAGCGGTGAATGTTCAATCTATGGTTTTTGGGAACATGGGAGATGATTGCGGCACCGGAGTAGCATTTACCAGAAACCCAGCCACCGGTGAAAAAAAGCTGTTTGGTGAATTTTTGATAAATGCACAAGGTGAAGATGTTGTTGCAGGTATAAGAACACCTCTTGACATAGAAATACTGAAAGATGTTATGCCGGAAATTTATAGACAATTTGCAGAGATAGCAGACTTGCTAGAAAATCATTATAAAGACATGCAAGATATTGAATTTACAATAGAAAAGGGAAAATTGTTTATATTACAAACCAGAAACGGTAAAAGAACTGTAGAAGCTGCAGTAAGGATTGCAGTAGAATCGGTAGGCGAAGGCAAATTAAACGAGGAGGAGGCTCTTCTAAGAGTTGACCCATCTCAAATAATGCATCTTCTCCATCCCACCTTTGATAAGAATATATTAAAGAATACCAAGCCGATTGCAAAAGGATTGCCTGCTTCACCGGGTGCTTCCAGCGGAAGAATATATTTTTCAGCCGCGGAGGCGGTTATTGCATCAAAGAGAGGCGAACAAGTCATTTTGGTAAGACAGGAGACTTCTCCCGAGGATATAGAAGGAATGGTAGAAGCAAAAGGGATTTTGACATCAAGAGGTGGAATGACTTCCCACGCTGCTGTTGTGGCAAGGGGTATGGGAAAATGTTGCGTGGCAGGTTGTGAAGCAATCAAAGTAAATGAAAATTTAAAACATTTTATCGTAGATGACAAGGTATTTAATGAAGGAGATTATATATCCCTAAACGGTAGCAGCGGAAATGTTTATGAAGGAGTTATACAAACCCTTGAACCTGAATTAAGTTCACAATATATAACATTGATGTCATGGGCTGACAAGATTAGAAGGCTTAGAGTCAGGGCAAATGCCGATACACCAAAGGATGCGGCGAAAGCAGTGGAATTAGGCGCTGAAGGAATAGGACTTTGCAGAACGGAACATATGTTTTTTGAAGAAGACAGAATTGCGGCAGTAAGAGAAATGATATTATCTGATAATGTAGAACAAAGGCGTGCAGCACTAAAAAAGATTCTGCCTATGCAAAAAGAGGATTTTATCGGTATCTTCAAAGCAATGGGGCCAAGGCCTATAACTATCAGGTTGTTAGACCCTCCCTTGCATGAATTCTTACCGAAAGATGATGAAAGCTTAAAAGAATTAGCAAATGAAATGAAAATAGATTTTGGGAAATTGAAAATTCGGGTGGAAGATTTAAAGGAAGTCAACCCTATGCTCGGACATAGAGGATGCCGCTTGGCTATATCTTATCCTGAAATTGCAGAAATGCAAACAAGGGCTATTATAGAAGCAGCCATATATGTAAAAAAAGAAGAAGGTATAGATGTAAAGCCTGAAATAATGATACCATTGGTAGTAAAACCAAAAGAATTGACCTATATAAAAGATGTTGTTGTTAAAATTGCAGATGAGTTAATAAAAGAATCCGATATAGAACTGAAGTATTTGTATGGAACTATGATTGAAATACCCAGGGCATGTTTAGTTGCAGATGATATAGCCGTGGAAGCGGAATTCTTTTCCTTTGGTACGAATGACTTGACACAAATGGCCTATGGTCTGTCACGGGATGATGCCGGAAAAGTTATAGAAGACTACCTGAACAAAAAAATACTGCAATTCGATCCATTCCAGAGCATCGACAGAAAAGGTGTAGGAAGACTTATGAAACTTGCCGTGGAATTGGGGAGGAAGCAAAGGCCTGATATTAAATTAGGTATCTGTGGTGAACATGGAGGTGAACCTTTATCTGTGGAGTTCTGTCACGGGTTAGGGCTTGATTATGTATCCTGTTCGCCTTTTAGGGTGCCAATAGCAAGGTTGGCAGCAGCACAGGCTGTTATTAAAGCAAAAGGGCTAATTAAACAAGTCCAGAATAAGTAAATCAACATAGGGCATCTTAACCAAAACGGGAGATGCCTTATTTTTATTTAAGTGTATTACCTTATATTAATCTGTTTGTATATGGTCTTTTAATAGATGATTATAAGCGGAATTTAAGAATAAATGAACAGAATAAAACGGATAAAACAACTTAAAGGATGCCAACTTTATAATAGCGGAAGTTGTCAGAAATGTTCAAAATTACTTTACATTGTACAAGAAGAGTGATATACTTTTATAAATTATGTACAAGCCATATTTAAAGTTTTTATGAATACAATAAACAAGATAATTGCACTTGTTCATTGTGTTATTTTAGATAGATAAAATAGATACAAAAATGAATAACCTCCGTTTTTAATTCTGATATATAATGATTTATATAACAATATATAGTGAAAATATATTGACGGCATAATTGTGTCATTGTGCTAAACTCATTGGCTATTCGCATAAAAGACCAATGAGATAATTATAAAAAAATAGGGAGGGGTAATTCATGAAAAAAAGACTCTGGATCTTGACATTAGTACTTTTATTGATCGTATCGGGCGTTTTGGGCTGCTCCAAACCTGCAGCACCTGCGCCGGGTGGTGGTGGACAGTCCGAAGCACCTAAGTTTGATGGAGAAATTCTAGTAGGAATTATGGTTCCTGTTACAGGTTCGGAAGCTACATACGGAAAGGATATGGAGAATGCTATTAAGATTGCTGCAGACGAAATAAACGCAGCAGGCGGTGTTTTAGGTAAGGAGTTAAAATTTTCCTTGGGTGATGACGGTTGCGATCCTCAAATGTGCACGGCAGCGGCAAGTAAACTGGTTTCAGCCGAGGTTAAAGCTGTTATCGGTGGTTACTGCTCAGGTGCAACAATTCCGGCACTTAAAATTTATGGAGATGCTAAAGTACCTTTTATAATCACTGCGGCAAATTCCACACAGCTAATAGATGAAAACCCCGGTTGGGCGTTTATGATAAACAGCCCCGGTTATCATCAAGCTGATGCAGCATCTGCTTTATTCGAAAAATTAGGTGTTAATAAATTGGCTTTTGTACATCAAGGCGATGGTTTTTCAGAAAACCTGGCAGAATTGACACGAGAAGAATGGAAAAAAAGAGGTCATGATGTAGCAGCCTATGATGTAGTAAATAAAGGTGAACAGGACTTCTCATCCTTAGTAACAAAGATTAGATCCTCAGGTGCTGAGGGTGTATATTGGACAGCATATCATGCAGATGGAGCCTTACTTATTAAGCAACTCCGACAAGGTGGATATACAGGGGAAATAACAGTAGCCGACGGTTCCAGCTCTGTACAACTTTTAGAGATTGCAGGCTCGGCGGGCGAAGGCGTATATTGCACATCTCCACCGGTTGTTGATTTCCTACCGGCAGCCAAACAGTTTATTTCAGCGTATAACGGAAAATATAAACAAGAACCCGGCCCTTATGCAGGTCTTGCTTATGATGGCACATATCTATTGGCAGATGCTATTAAGAGAGCGGGAAGCACTGATCCAGACGCAATTCGTGAAGCATTGATAAAAACAGATAATTTCGAGACCCTTTCCGGCGTAGTTACCTTTACACCGAAAAATGTTCTTGAGGAAAGTAACTTCATCACTATTAGAGGTGAAGGAGGCAAATGGGTACTGGTGGATTAAACCTTTTAACATAAAATGGGGGTGTACACCCCCCATTTTATGTGTACCTTCAATAAATGAAAGGGTGAGCTTATGTCAATACAAGAGATAGTCGTTCAGCAAATAGTTAACGGCTTGCTTCTGGGTTCATTTTATGGTTTGGTTGCTCTTGGTTATTCGATGGTTTATGGTATCGTTAAACTGCTGAATTTTGCACATGCCGATATTTATATGGTTGGCGGGTTTGTCAGTTTGACTTTTTTAACATTATTTAAGGGTACATTCATCGGCAATGGGTGGGCAGGCATAGTTGTTGCTATGTTGATAAGTATGGTGCTTGTTGGACTTTTAGGCGTTGTTATTGAAAGAATAGCCTACAAACCTTTGAGAGAAGCTCCTCGACTCTCACTTTTAATAACAGCCTTAGGTGTTTCGATGATTTTATATAACTCCGTAATGGTCATAACCGGTGGTGAGTACAGAGCATATAAAACCGGTCTGGGATTCCAAGGCATCTCTATTGGAAGCGTTTTTATTACTCACACACAGGCCATTTTGATAGTTGCTGCTATAGTGCTAATGTTAGCACTTCATCTTTTCATAACGAGAACCATGTACGGAAAAGCAATGAGAGCAATTTCAATGGATCTTGATTGCTGTCGTTTGATGGGAGTCAATTGTAATAAAATTATTGCCCTTACATTTTTCGTGGGAACCGCGTTGGCTGCTTCTGCCGGGACTATGGCCGGTGTGTATTATGGCAGCTTACATTTTTTTATGGGCTTCGTAATCGGTATCAAAGCCTTTACTGCAGCTGTTATCGGAGGAATAGGTATAATCCCCGGCGCTATGTTAGGCGGGCTGCTGCTTGGCCTTTTGGAGTCTTTTGGGACACAAATACCGTTTATCGGATCAGAGTGGAAGGATGTTTTTTCCTTTACTATTCTAATTGTTATTCTTATTTTTAAACCTACCGGTCTTTTAGGTAAAAAAGAAAGTGAGAGGATGTAGAGGCTATGAAGGAAAACCAGAATGGCTTGCAAACTGTAGCCACTCAGACAGCTAAAAAACGTAGTAATCCTTTTGGTAAGCTTACAAATAGGTTATACGAATTGTTTGATAACAAAAAGATACGATATATAACTTTGGCTGTTGCTATAGCTGTGCTGCTTTATTTGCCTATGAAAACAAACATGTATTTTATGGAAGTAATGACCAATGTATGGTTTTATGTGGTTATGTGTCTTGGTCTTAATATAATAGTAGGATTTGCCGGACTTTTGAGCCTTGGATATGCTGCTTTTTTTGCAGTAGGAGCATATACAACCGGAATAATGATATTACGTTATGGTATTAATTTTTGGATTACCTTGCCGGTAAGTGTTATTATGGCTATTGTAGCAGGACTCGCTATCGGTACACCTACACTTAAGTTGAGAAGTGATTATCTCGCTATTGTAACTCTTGGCTTTGGCGAAATGACCAGACTGGCAGCGAGGAATCTTGAAATAACAGGGCGTGCTACAGGTTTGGTCGGGATAAGCAGACCATCTATCTTCGGAATGACCTTATATAGAATAAATCATTTTTACTATGCTTTTTTGGCTCTTGCCATATTAGCAATATTTGTGTCCTACAGGTTAAATGATTCAAGATTGGGACGGGCATGGAAGTGTATCCGTGAGGATGAAGATGCTGCTGAAGCCATGGGGATTAATGTGGTAGCTATAAGGCTCTATGCCTTTATAATAGGGTCTGTTTTCGGAGCGATTGCCGGTTCTTTTATGGCAGTAAAAATGACGGCTATTTCACCCGATTCCTTTTTGTTTACCCAGTCAGTTATGATTTTGCTTGCAGTAGTACTCGGTGGTATGGGGAAAATCCCCGGTGTAATACTTGGTGCTTTTGCAATGGTAATATTCCCTGAGGTCTTCAGGGGAATCGGTCAGTACAGGATGCTGATTTTTGGCTTGATATTATTGGTTATCATGATATATAGGCCTCAAGGATTGTGGCCAGATAGAGATATTGGGGACATTAAAAAGGAAAAAATATGCGATAGTGAGGTGAATTAAAGTGGTGTTGTTAGATATTAAAGATTTGACCCTAAGGTTCGGGGGAATAATACCGGTCAATAAAGTCAGTTTTGGTATAGAAGAAGGCTCAATAGAAAGCCTTATCGGACCAAACGGAGCCGGAAAGACATCACTATTTAATTGCCTTACCGGTTTCTATAAAGCCCAAGAGGGAGACATACTGTTTGAGGGTAAAAGTGTAATGAAACTAAAACCTCATAAAATCACAGAATTGGGCATGGCCAGAACTTTTCAAAACTTACGTTTATTTAAAAACTTAACTGTTATGGAGAATATAATGTCCGGAATGCATTGTCGTACTTCATCGGGATTGGCCGGTGCTGTTATGAGGCCTCCTGCGCAAAGAACTGAAGAGAAAAGGATCAAGGAAGTAGCATTGGAATGCATGGACTTTGTAGGCATATTGGATAAAAAGGACAGGATTGCAAAAAACTTGCCTTACGGTGACCAAAGAAGGGTAGAATGGGCCAGGGCCTTAGCTACACAACCCAAACTCTTATTGCTTGATGAACCTGCTGCGGGACTTAACTATGACGAAAAGATGCAGCTTGTAGAGCTTATAAGACGTATTCGGGATGAAAGGAAAATAACAGTATTTCTAATAGAGCATGATATGGGACTTGTTATGAAAGTATCTGAAAAAATATTTGTCATAGATTATGGAATCAAAATAGCTGAAGGTACTGTGAAAGAAGTGCAAAATAACCCAAGAGTAATAGAAGCATACTTGGGGAAAGAGGAGGATCAGGCCATATGAGCGAAGTAGTTCTTTCTCTTAAAGGCTTAGAAACAAGATATGGGCAGATATATGCACTAAAGGGCATAAGCCTCGATGTGTATGAAGGTGAGATTGTTACACTTCTTGGTTCTAATGGTGCAGGTAAAAGCACGACATTAAAGACAATTTCCAGTTTGGTACCTGCATGCGGTGGAAAAGTAGAATTTTTTGGCAAAGATATTACAAATGCCCCTCCACATTCAATAGTTGAAATGGGTGTTATTCATGTTCCAGAAGGCAGAAGAATTTTTAAAGAGTTAAATGTTATAGAGAATTTGGAAATGGGATCATTTACACTAAAAGATGATGTTGAAAGAAAAAAAAGAATGGATAAAGTATTTGCTTTGTTCCCGGTATTGGAGGAAAGGAGCAAACAACCGGGAGGGCTTCTTTCAGGCGGTGAGCAGCAAATGCTTGCCATAGGTCGTGCCTTGATGACCGATCCCAAGGTTCTGCTTTTAGATGAACCTTCTATGGGTTTGGCACCTATTATAGTTACCGGAATTATGAATATAATTAAAAAAATAAATGAGAGTGGTACTACGGTACTCCTCGTTGAACAAAATGCCAAAGTGGCACTTAAGTTAGCGGACAGAGGGTACGTATTGGAAACAGGAGAAATAGTAATGGAAGGAAATGCGGATGTGCTGTCAAAGGATGACAGTATAGTAAAGGCGTATTTGGGTCATTAAAACTAAACTTTAAAAGGTGCTTATCATGTTATTTCTTTAGGCACCTTTTTTTGTTTTAAAAAGGATACAATCATTTAGTTTCCTTTTGCTTCAATAAAGATATAAAATCGTGAACTATTTTTGCTGTAATACCCCATATCGTTTTATCGTCATACTTATAAAAATAAACCGGATATACCCCTTTCCCCCATTTATATGATTTTCCATTTTGTATTAGATGGTAAGGAAAATCATTGCTTGGTTTCAAAGAAACATTAATTCTGTGACATAAAGGTTTTTGAGATAGAAGTACAGATAAAGGAACTGTAAATACTTCCCTTACTTCATTATTAAAGGTATAGTCGTAATTGTCTAAAATTCCGATAAATGTGTATATCATATAATTGAATGGAGTAATTAGGGTATCGGAAGAGCCAATTATTGCAATATTTTTAGGATCAAGGCATAATTCTTCTGATGTTTCCCTTATGGCAGCCGAAAGTTCGCTTTCATCATTTTCTATTCTGCCACCCGGAAAACATATTTCGTTAGGTTGTTTTTTTAGACTATTGGAACGCACCT
>JAAYKT010000113.1 GCA_012522255.1 Clostridiales bacterium | reverse complement strand
TTTAATTATTGAGCTTACTCTGTAATCTTCAAAGCATTGTCTGCCCTTTAAATCCTCAAGTTCAATTAAAAATCCGATATGGACAACTTCGCCGCCCAGCATTTCCGCCATTTTTATTGTGGAAAGTATAGTACCCCCTGTAGCCAGCAAGTCATCAATAATGGCAACCATATCACCTTTTTTTATTGCATCCTTGTGGAGTTCTAAGATATCTGTTCCATATTCCAATTCATATTCGTATCTGATTGTCTCCGCCGGAAGTTTGCCCGGTTTTCTCACAGGGACAAAACCAACACCCAATTCATAAGCTATGGCAGCGCCAAATATAAATCCTCTGGCTTCGGGCCCGATTATAACATCAATATTCAAATCTTTCAGTTGAGCTGCCATTGCTTTTACTGTATATTTAAAAGCCTCGCCGTCTTTTAAAAGTGTAGTTACATCTTTAAAACTAATACCCTCTTTGGGAAAGCCTTCGATAACTCTTATGTATTCCTCTAATTTCATTTAATTTACCCCCAAATAATTAGTGCAAAAATTCTCAAAATCAAAGCCCCTAAGGCTTTATATTTTATCCAAACCACTTTTTAAAATGCACCATATTTCTTTGCAAAGGTTCTGATAAACCATAGAATATATGTGTTACCTTTGCGACTTTGACAATTTAAAATCTTTAATATGCAGTTGCATAGTATCGTTACCATTCCAAGAATTCACTTCCACACTACATATTATATCAATTTTTTGGTTAACTTCAATATAATTAATTGCGTATCCCAGATTAAAGCCTATGGCATTTATATATTCTTTTTCATTGAATAACTTTATATGCAAATGTTTTCCATCCTTGCCAACTGTCCTTAAATCTTTGACCCACAATGATCTATAAACAAAAACAGGCTTGGGGTTTCCCTCACCGAAGGGTTCAAGTTTGACAACTTCATTATAAATTTTTCTGAGGTCATCGTTTTTATCAAGCTTATAATCAACAAAAATTTCACGATAAAAGGCTTTATCTTTTTGTAATTCTATGATTGTATCATTTATCTTTTCCCTGAATTTGCCGATATAATCTTCTTCAATGGTCAAACCCGCAGCCATCTCATGCCCGCCAAATCGTATAAGCATTTCTTCGCATTTGCTTATTGCCTCAAAAATATTCAATCCCGCAATGCTTCTTGCAGAACCTTTTCCAATTTTATCTTCCAAAGATATTATTATAGATGGAACATTAAACCTTTCGGTTATTTTTGATGCTATTATACCTATAACGCCCACATGCCAAGAATTATTTTCCAGTACAATTATTCTTTCCCTTTTTAGATCTATTTCTTTTTTAATTCTGTCCAGCGCTGATTCGAATATGGCGCTTTCTATGGACTGTCTACTCACATTCAACTCATTTAATTCTTCTGCAATTTCGCTTGCTCTTTTTGGATCATCCGTGGTAAAAAGCTCAACGACAAATCCTGCATCCTTAAGCCTCCCTGCAGCATTGATCCTCGGAGCAATATTAAAACCTATATGATATACATCTAAATCATGAAGGTTAATATTGCAAATTTTAATTAATGCATTTAACCCTGTATTCGTTGTATGCTTTATTGCCTCCAATCCGTTTTTAACTATTATTCTATTCTCTCCTATAAGCGGAACCACATCAGCAACTGTAGCCAACGCTGCCAAATCTAAAAATTTATAAGCGCTGTCATCACAGTCAAACCTATTGGATAAGGCAGCTATAAGTTTAAAAACTACACCGGCCCCGGCCAAATATTTAAAAGGATAATTACACCCGGCTTGGTTGGGGTTGATTATCGCATATGCATCGGGTAGACTCTCGCCGCATTGGTGATGATCCGTTATTATTATATCTGCACCGGCTATATTTACTGCTTCCACTTCCTCAATGGATCTTATGCCGCAATCAACAGTAATTATTAACTCTACATTTTGACTTAATATTTTGTCTATTGCTTCGATATTTAAACCGTAGCCTTCATCTGCCCTGTTCGGGATATAATAAGTGACATTCCCGCCTAATTCTTTGATATAACTATATAACATTGCTACACTTGTAATTCCGTCAACATCATAGTCACCGTATATGCAAATCTTTTGCTTATTTTTGATTGCATCCTCAATACGTTCAACAGTCTTTGACATACCGGACATTTCGTATGGATTATGCAAGTCTTTTATATCCGGACTTAAAAATTTTTTCGCATCTTCCACATTGACAATATCCCTATTGATAAGCAATCTTGCCATAGTTTCTGAAATATTGAGTTCTTTTTTTAAAGTATTTTTAGATAAATAAATCTTTTTAAATGGTATCCATTTTTTCAAGTCATCACCCACATCTATTTTTGCACAGACTCCTTGTTACCGTCCAGTTTCTCTTCCAATTCCTTTATATCATCTGTTAAATGCGGAGCCTTGTCTTTTTTTATAGTCTCCAGTTCTTCTTTGAGCTTTTTTATCTGATTGTTTAACTCTGATGTTTTCATGCTATTCTTAATTCTCTTTATTATGTCAAAAGGTATCATAATCAGTATTCCGAATAAAGCCGAGCCTAATATTACGACGGCTTGCGAAAGGCTTAGCTTGTACCACAAAAAGTTTATGGTTGCCACTGCAGAATTTTGAAGAGCAAATACTGCAATAAAAATTGCAAATATCATGGAAATAACGATAATAAATTGCATTTATTTCACACCTTTCATTCTAAAATATATTTCTTATAATCAAATCGTTTATGCGAACGACATCAGCGCCTTTAAGTTAAGTGAATTTTAATCAATGTAAAGATTGCATATATTGGCAATTACAGTTCAGACTATAAC
>JAAYKT010000112.1 GCA_012522255.1 Clostridiales bacterium | reverse complement strand
GACATCTTAATGATACAATTTTTTGCATGAGGACTTGCTCCTTTCTGGGAGATAAATTGTTTTGTTGCAAAAACATTGTACCAGAAAGTGTAGCAGGTCCTCAATTTTCATTTAACTTTACAAAACGCCTAAATTTAGAAGGAGAGAAATATATGGTAAATTAAAAAAGGATATAGGCAAGATACTAAGAGATTTATGTGAAAGAAAAGAAGTAGAAATATTAGAAGCGAATGCATGTATAGATCACATACATATGCTGCTGAAAATACCACCAAAAATAAGCGTTTCAAGTTTTATGGGGTACTTAAAAGGAAAAAGTACGCTAATGATATTTGAAAGGAATGCCAATTTGAAATATAAGTATGGAAACCGACATTTTTGGTGTAAAGGGTACTATGTCAGCACAGTAGGACTAAACAAAGCAAAAATAAGTAAGTATATAAGAGAACAACAAGATGAAGATATGATGAAAGATAAAATGAATACAAAAGAATATATAGACCCTTTTAAAGGGTAGCTGGTAACAGTAATGCGGCTGGCAGAACCAAGATATGCCTTTAGGCATTGCTAGTAATAGGCCCTTATAGGGCTCCAATAAAGACCACCCCTTGAAGGGGTGGATGATTATTGTATAGTAAAGCTATTCTTTCTACACCTTATTTTCTTATATATTCGAATGCGGGGCATGGGTTGTTTATCTGAGAGTTGTTGCCGGATACAAAAAAAGAAGTAATACATACCAAAACAGACAAATGTATATCTATTAAGAGTTAATTTGACATTTTGCGTAAAACCGGCGGTGCAATATTCAATATCGGGAAAAAATATGCTTGACGTAACTTGTAAAACAACTTAACATATAAGGTAGCATAGCAGTAAAACGAGTTAACTTTTTTGCCTTATCTGCATCAAGTCATTTTGAAAGCAAATGCGTTGACAATAATATATTTAGGAGTATGATATATGTTTCAAAAAGTCCAAACTGAAAAAATTTATATGAAAATCGTCAAACAGATTGAAGATCTGATCTTAAATGGAAAGTTGAAGCCGGGGATGAAGCTGCCGCCTGAAAACGAGCTTGCAGAGAGCTTTGGGGCGAGCAGGCCTACTGTAAGAGAAGCTATTTGTGCTCTGGAGATACTTGGATATATTGAGTCGAAAAAAGGAAAAGGGAATTTTATCAAGGATTTTACCGATAACAGCACCAGAGATATTTTGATAAATAAACTGCAGGTAGAATGCGGTGCTTATGAAATTTTTGAAACAAGATTGATACTTGAACCGGAATCAATGCATTTAGTTGTGGAGAACATAAATGGCGATGACTACAAAGTATTGGAAGATTGTTTGTATCATATGGAAAAAGGTATGGAAACAGAGGACTATGAGTTGTTTAGTAAATATGATGTGCTTTTTCACATAACTCTTGGCCAAGCAACCCATAATAACATACTGACGGAAGTAATCAAATCAATTAACTCCAAAAGAGAAGAGACAATAGTATGGAAGACTTTAAAAATGAAATGTTTGAAAGATCCAAACAAAATAAAATCATATTTGGATGAACATGCCAAAATACTTGATGCAATAAAGGAAGGTGATGCAAAAAAAGCAAAAGCTGTGATGAGAAAACATATCTTAGATATGAATAAGGATCTCTTCGGAGTCAGATTAAAAACAAAAAATGCAAAATGAATATTCTTGGATATAGTTTACTTTTTTTAGAAATGCTGTGCATTTATTAGGATATGTTTAACAATAATACTTTAATGTATTATTTGAAATTTTGAAGCGCGAAATAATGGCCTTAAAATTGAATATTGATAAGTTTATTCCGGATCTTATGCTTTTGGGGTTTGTGTTTTTGCAAGCAGCCGACCTATATGGTACTCCGCTGAATATTCATTTTTAGAATCAGTCGAAAAAACTTATTTAGCATTATTGATAACAATTATTTGCAGCAAATAGCTTTAGGACAAATGGTCTTCTTCTAAATTTGGATAATAGGAATTTTTTTGCACAAATAAACTCCATATATGATAGTTAGTACAAAACATACAGCATAGGATCCGGTTTATTTTTTGCATATTCGCATATAAGCATTTTTAAGCGCTTCAATAATATCAATATAATTTATAAATATCATTTTTTATGTAACTTGTAACAAATATGCTTATTTAAAACTTGTAAGGAGGTGCTCGGAAATTCAGTAAAGGCAACAAGCTGCGAGATGCTGCATACAGTGCGGCTTCAGCTGGTTTTAAGAAGGGTTCAATAAATTTAAAAGTGGGTTCCTGGAACTTCATAAAAGTATCTGGAAATGAGGGTGATATAAATTGGTACATAACGAATTATCTAAGATGTTTAATGCAAAATCTGTGG
>JAAYKT010000111.1 GCA_012522255.1 Clostridiales bacterium | reverse complement strand
GTATATAATTAATTTAAGCAGGAATTATTTTGAAAGGTGTGTTGATTTACAATGGAATTTTTAAAGGACAAGAATACAAAAACTATTGTGATAGCTGTAGCATTAGTATTAATAGTTTTGGCGGGAGCTCTATATTATAACAGCAAAGCAACAAAAGGAAATGAAATAGTCGCCCGTATCGATAATGAAACCATAACGAAAAACGACCTATATGAAGCTATGGTTGCCGAAAACGGGAAGCCTGTTTTAGATATGTTAATTGCAAATAAAATCATTGATTTGGAACTAAAGAAAGAAAACATCTCCATATCACAGGAAGATATCGATAAAGAAATGGATGCAATAGCGGAGCATTACGGTGGATTGAGCAATTTTGAACAGATGCTGACAATTTACGGGCAATCTCTTGACACCGTAAAACAAAATATTGAAAAAAACTTGCAGATTAAAAAACTCCTTGAGCCCCAAATCACGATAACCGATGAAGAATTGTTAACTTATTTTGAGGAAAATAAAGAATCCTTCAATGTGGAGGAACAAGTGAATGCCTCTCATATTCTTGTAGACAGTGAAGATAAGGCAAAAGAGGTAGAAAGTAAAATAGCAGCCGGAGATGACTTTGCAGAACTGGCAAAGGAATACTCCACAGACAGCAGCAATAAAGATAACGGCGGTAACTTAGGTTTCTTTGGAAGAGGAGAAATGGTACCTGAATTTGAAGATGTGGCATTTTCATTGGAAATAGGTAATATCAGCGACCCTGTAAAAAGTGACTTTGGATATCATATAATAAAGGTGGAAGAAAAAAAAGAAGCAAAAGAAGCAATTTTTGAAGAGAATAAAGAACAGGTGAAGAATACGGTTATGGAGCAGAAGCTGCCGGAAGCATACAATAGTTGGTACGAAAAGAAATCAACTGAATATAAGATTGAAAACCTACTCTATAAATAAGGTTTTTGATAGTATAAATGTATTTGATTATATAAGAGGACGGGTGGCATATGAATAAGAAATACCTTATGCCTGTTGCAATTATTCTTCTTATTATTCTTATTGCAGTTGCAGCGGCCAAGCCAAAGATTGAAGCTAACTTCCAGGACTTGAAAAATTTGACCTTTAGTGAAATTGATCTTGCAAAAACTAAAGACGGAACATACGCGGGCAGTCATAAGGCCTTTCCAATAACTGCAGAAGTTATGGTTACTGTTAAAAATCATGTAATAACGGATATTGAGATAACCAAACACGATACCGGAAAAGGCAAAGCCGGTGAATCTATTATTGGCAAGGTTTTAGAAAAACAATCCTTGCAGGTTGATGCAATTTCCGGAGCTACCTATAGCAGCAATGTAATACTGAAAGCAATTGAAAATGCATTGGATTAATTGAATTAACAAGGAGACCTCAGGTCTCCTTGTTTAATCCAACAATCTTTTTTCTCCGCTAATCTCCTGAATCGGTTTTATGTTTTGAGTAACCTCCAAAGTTCCCATATAAACTCCATCTTTATCCCTTATGGCGAAATATCTTATGTAAACATAAATATCAGCCGCTTTAATCCAAAAACTTTCACTGTCCTTTACACCATTCTTGAAATCGTGAAGTATGGATTCCACCGTATGAACACTTGCCGGCGGATGGCAGTTCTGAACCGTTCTGCCTATAATGGCTTTGGTTCTTGGAAATATCCTTTCGGGCCCTTGCGAAAAATATTTTACTGTATCATCCTTGCCAATAAATGTAATATCAAATGGCAACGTATTCATCATGAGTTCAAGCTCTAAGGCAGTAAAAAAACCTGTTGGAAGCCTGATTTGCCCCGGTTTTTCCACAGATTCACCAAGTTTATCCTCTTGTTTTGCACTGTAAGGTTTCCAAACACCTGATGGTTCTATCAAGCAATAGCCTATTTCTTCACTGTCCTCGGCCACTGTTATCCATTCATCCAAAGATAAAGTGTCCTTACACATAGGAAATAATATGTTTTCTTCCTTAAAAATCATCTCGTTAACTCTTTCAATCAGAATCCCTAACCTTTTTACAACCTCTTCCTTATTCCCTATGTAACTTTTCAGCTCCAGCTTAATTCCCTTTATCTCTGCCCTTATTTCATCATCAACACCCCACATGACTTTTGGCGGTGCAGTTATTCCATACTTCTCCAGGTAAGGGAATATTATGTTCTCCTTCCTGCTGTAGTGCTTATCAATATCCCATAAAAGATTTAAGGATTCAATCAATTTTAAAACCTGTACCTTACCATCATCGTCTTTAAATGATTCAATTGCATCCTTTAATTCATCTTTCAATAGATTTTCCAATTCCCTGTTTTCCGATAAAAAGGTATTGAGAGGATGCCCCGGTATTTTTTCCAGCTCCCTCGTATCTTCCTTATGAATATCCTCAATGGAACCCTTAAAAACGGCGCTATGTACATCACACAACCTTTGTACTTCTTCTATCGGCATACCTTCTGCAATAATGGCGGATTCCATTTCAGATATCTCCATTGCCGATACACCTTCAATCAATTCGGCAAACTTTTCTTTTACTTCATCTACGCTTTTCCCGTCATGGAGTTCAAGTATCAGTTCTTTTAATGCTTTTTGCCTGTATTCCCTGTTATTAATTATCTCACTCACTAAAATTTCCTCCTATTTATTTTTACCTCAATTACGCTACAGGTAAATTTTGTTAAGTCTATTATAGCTTATAGAGATTGTTATTTCATCATCCTATGTTACTATTTGAAAAAATACCGGATTTATTTATAAACATTTAAGTATTTCAACAAAATATAAAAAGCCTATACAAACAACAAAAAAGTTCGTATAGGCTCTAATCCTTTTTGCTCATTCTTCAAAACTGTGAACGTGAAAATCATTTGCCATCACTAAGCTTTTTAAATATGAAGTAGGAGTAAATGACAGGGATTAAAGAAGGCAGTAAAAGAATTGCCATGAGTACTAAAAAAGAACTGACGTTAAACAGGGACAAAGCCATTCCCGCTATCCCACCCGCAGTCCACAACAAGGCTGCCAGTCTGTGAGTCTTAGTCCATACCTCTTCACTGGCTAAAGTCCAAGGTGTCTTAATACCTACAAAATAATTATGTTTAACTCTTCCCATGACATTACCCATTAGGGAAAACAGTAAGGATATACTAAATATTGTAAGCCTTGTCACGTTTACTTTGTATCCTAATGCTGCTGTTATAATCATTACATGCATCCCGAGAAAAAATATATGGAACAAGTATCTAAAATATTTATAAGTACCTACAAACAATTTATAGTTTTCTTTTTTTGGATCCATCAAAGGTAAAAATATAAAAAGAATATACATTATAAGATTAATTATAGGCATTAAAAGGGCTCCCATTAACTTGCCCGAATAACCATCTATCTCCCCCCTAAAATTCCAATGGGTTGGAACCTTATCGGGTAATAAGGGATAGAAGTATATACTCACTAAAAACATAGCCAGTATTATAAGCAGAAGGGGCAATTCCCCTTTAATGTTCAACTTTTTCACTGTCAACCCACCCTTAGTTTTTTAGATTTATATATATACATTCCCATGTTACATATTATTTAATCAACTTGGATAAAGTCCTGAACTGTGGTGTTCCCGATTCCTTCAATAAGTCGAATAAAATGGTTTCCGTATTACTGATGACAGCACCCAAATCTTTCATCAAATCCAATCCGTTTTTATAGTTATCCACGGTTCTTGAAGACACCCCGTCATTAGCTACAATAACCTGATATCCCGCTTTCATTAAATCCCTTGCTGTCTGGTAAACACAAACATGGGTTTCCATACCGGTTAGTATAACCTTATTCCTTCCTAAATCCTTTAATGTAGATGTCAGTTCTTTTGTACATCCGGTAAAAGTGTTTTTTTCAAACTTATTATAATTACTGCAGCCTTCCAAATTATCAGAAATCTCCTGCATCGTACTTCCCAATCCCTTTGGATATTGTTCCGTAAGAAGAATTGGAATGTCCATTTGTATTGCCATGGCAATCAATACATTTGTATTCTTTACAACCTGATCTGCTTTGTTTATCACAGGGACGAGCCTCTCCTGAATATCTATTATAAGGAGCAGTGCCTCATCTTTATTTAAATAATACTTATCCATATAAAAACCTCCATTGCCTTAATTTTGTTTTGTAATAAAACCCGTTACAATTATCAATTACTATGTAAATCTTCCTCTAAATATTCAATAAATACATTTAATTGTGCTTCTTTTTCCCTAATTTGAAAATGGTTCAAACTAAAAGCAATAAACTTTTCCACATAGGGCTTTTGTGCAAGGAGTTGGGTTGAAATTCGTTCCCTTGAAGCAGGTACATTTTTGCCCGATATACAATCAAAAGTTTCCACATTTCCATAGAGTTTTATTCCCAACTTATCTGTACCATTCTTGGTCGCTTTAAACAGGCTGTCCAACTCTTTGACGGAGGCATTTTTTGCACCCACACCATCTTGAAGGGCTAAAATATCAATGCCTGTATTTTTCATTGATTTTTCAATCATTCTTGTCCACTTTTTAAGGGGCATTGCCCAAGAATATCCTGTGATATAAAATGGTGAAACCATTATGTCCTTATCACTCTTTGATTTGATTTCATTCCCGATTTCCTTTAAAAAAGCATTAAGATTACTTTGATGCCCCACCGAGATAGCAGTAAGCTGGTAGAATTCATAAGGTATGTACCAACCCCCAAGGGATTTTCGCTTGCCGTACCTGTTATGTATTTCATTAAAAATATCCTTATTATATCCCGCTTCTCTTAGCAGCCACTCTTTATCGGAGGCACCCTTTAGCCACCAATCATCACTAAAACCCAGACCTACTCTAATTTTCATCCCAACGAAATCTGCCGCATCCAAAACATTTCTCAGCATATCAACGCCGCTATATTTATAGCCTGCCATATCAGTGGGATAGTTTGTACGCTTATGTTTGGTATCTGCCGTAGTCTGAATTATCAGCTCCTCAACACCGGCACACTTGAGTACAGACAGTTCTTCTTTCCACTTATCTTCATTCCATTTTTCCGCATACCAGGCCTGAACAAAAGAACTGTTAAATACATTTGCCCTGTTTGCCGCCTGCAAGGGCTTTGATAAACGAACGGGCCTGCTTATGTAAATAAATCCTATTAACGTTATTGCTGCAACTATGCCAAATCTCCATTTTTTCATTAATGCACCCCTAAGCCGGTACCCTATGAATCTAAAAGTCATCATATCCGGTCTAACTTAAAAACAGTCCTATTTTCATGGTAAGAATACAACATGCCATTGCCAGATACAAAATGCTTATGTTCAACATTTAGGTGTTACAGAATATTTGTCCGTATTTTCTTACAATTATAACACAAACAGGACAAGCACTTAAAGTTAAATTGCAATTTGGATTAAAATGGCAGTAAATATTAAGACTGCATATGCTACAATAAAATAAAAAGGATATTTTAACTAATAACCACTAAGATTTTGTACATATTTATTTTTAGAAGCTATCTACAAGGCATATATAAAATGGTCTACTAAATAGAAAAATGGACTATTATTAGATTAATCAAAGGCTTTTACTTTCCTTTTTCCGGTGAAAATGCAGTAAAAATGTATGCCGAGGCAGTTAAAAACAGAAATGGCGCAATCCAATACGCTTTATATTCAGATAAGCTAAAAGCCATTAAATATAAAGATTTAAGTTCTTTTTATTTTGTAACCGGTATCTCAAGCCCTTGGGTTGATAGTTATGAGATAACTAAAATTGATGACAATCAATTTGATATTGAATTCACATATATAACAAGTGTGCCTACTGATCTTTTTAAGCATGTTGTAAAGATAACTGTAGGAGAAAACAATGGATATTGGTATATAACATCCTTGGAATAGAAGAATTTTAAATCTCCCTAAGAAAACTTAGGGAGATTTTTTATGCACATAATCAGGTGATTATCATATTATTTCAGTAAGACTATTTTTTTAGGATGTGTGCAATTTGAATTCATATAGGCAAAACACATATAACAGAGAAGCTGCAGTGGAATACGCTAAAAGATATGCACTTTCCCCCAATCCAAATTTTAAATATTTCGGTATTTATGCAAATATCGGTGGTGATTGCACAAATTTTACTTCTCAATGCTTGTTAACCGGAGGTGCTCCCATGACCTACGGAACCGAATATGCCTGGTGGTATAATAATGCCAACACATATGATACCGGGGATGATACCTGGTCGATACCCTGGGCTGTAGCCCACTCTCTTTATTGGACGCTTAGAGTTAATTTCCAAAATAACCATTATGGCCCGAAGGGGTTTGAGGTTGCGGATATAAATGCATTGGAAATTGGTGATCTGATTTTTTATGAAGACGATAATAGCATAATATACCACTCTACCATTATAACCTCATTTGACAGCAGCGGGCCTTTGATTTCCCAGCATACATTTAATGCCTTAAACATTTCTTATCTGAAGACCTGGAAAGCAAGATTTATGCATTTTATAAAAGTCAGCATATAGAGCACTGGAACTTTATCAACTAATAAAAAATCAATATCTATATTACATTGTAACTGAAAATAATAGATGTCATCCCGATTATAGACGAATAAGCAAATCCACCGCCTATGTTTAAGACGACATCCTGAAATTATTGCTGAATTTTTCTATTTATAAAGTTCCATAAAAAGCGGTGCTATTTTACATGGCTTTATATCAACCTTTTGCCATACCTTCCCTAAAACATAGGGTTCTTCATCCAGCCATTTGTTAAGTGCCTCCATGGATGGATACTCTACAACCATCATGGAGCCTATCATCTTTCCATCATCATCGAGCAAGGCTGCTCCCAGCAAATGCTCACCGGCTTTAAATCTTCTTTCAACACCCTTTAAATGGTCTTCTCTGACTGCCAATCTTCTTTCCATGGCCTTTTCATCGGTTCCGTCATAACCAGTAACTATGTATTGCATTTTTTTACCTCCTGATATAACTTATTGTTTTTGCTAACCCAACGCATTATATTTGCGCTTTTCCTATCTTTATTATATCATTTTTTTATCTCTACATATAAACATTTCACAAAAAAAAATACCGCCTTTACGGTACAAAATTTCACATGGAGCTGGTGAGAGGAATTGAACCCCCAACCTGCTGATTACAAGTCAGCTGCTCTGCCGATTGAGCTACACCAGCATCTTAAAATATTTAATTTTTGCTATAATATCTACTGTTCACTTTTGTCTATCTGCAATAGTTTTAAATGGCGACCCAGAACGGGCTCGAACCGTCGACCTCCAGCGTGACAGGCTGGCATTCTAACCAACTGAACTACTGGGCCGCGAAAGTTGTTCAAATGGTGGGCACAATAGGGCTTGAACCTATGACCCCCTGCTTGTAAGGCAGGTGCTCTCCCAGCTGAGCTATGCGCCCTTTAAACGGTTTTGGTGACCCGTGGGGGAATCGAACCCCCGTTACCGCCGTGAAAGGGCGATGTCTTGACCGCTTGACCAACGGGCCGAAAATGGTGATCCACCGGAGAGTCGAACTCCGGACACCATGATTAAAAGTCATGTGCTCTGCCTACTGAGCTAGTGGATCATCTGAATAATACTCACATTTATACATTCTACATGGAGAGGCCACATTTGTCAATAATATTTTTTTACATTTTAATGCCCCTGTCAATATGGTTAAACGACATGATACTCTAAGCATAAGCCAATTTCTTGATTTTAACCCAAAGTATTCATTCTGGCCTCACTTGTCATTTCTATTATTTTGAGGATTTCGTAAAACTATTATGATAGTATTTTATTGAATTTGCAATAAATGTTTACTTTTTTGATAATATATCTCTTGCAACAATGATACCTGTCACAGATGATTGCATCAATCCTCTTGTTATTCCGGCGCCATCTCCGATTGTATACAGGTTTTCGATTAAAGTTTCAAACTTGTCATTTACGGCAACCTTGGAAGAATAAAACTTACATTCAACGCCATACAACAAGGTGTTTTTTGAATTCAAACCCGGCGCTATCTTATCAAATGCTTTTATTGATTCTATTATGGATATTAAATATCTGTGAGGCAATACATAGCTTAAATCTCCGGGTATAGCATTATTTAAAGTAGGAATAGTGCTTGATTTATTAAGCCTGTCCTTATCAGTTCTTCTGCCTTGCAGCAAATCCCCAAGTCTTTGTACCAGTATGCCGCCACCGGTAAGCATATTAGCCAGTCTTGCCACATATTTACCGTATTTTATAGGATCCTTGAAGGGCTCTGTAAATCTTGTAGATACCAATAAAGCAAAATTCGTATTATCGCTTTTTAACTCCTTATCTGCATAACTGTGCCCGTTAACCAGCGCCAGCCCGCCTTCATAGTTTTCCTGAGATACAACTCCTCCGGGATTCATGCAGAAAGTTCTTACCTTATTATCAAATGTATCTGAAAAATATACTAATTTTGCCTCATATAAATCTTTTGTCAGATGGTCCATAATGCTGTTTGGCACTTCCACACGAACACCGATATCCACGGCATTATTATTTGTCTTTATATTTTGTTTTGTTGTTTGCTCCGAAAGCCATTCCGCCCCGCCTCTGCCGGGGGCGGCTATAACATAGTCAGCTTTTACTGTTTTTTCCTCTTCACCGTTTTGTTTGAGAGTTACACCTTGTACTTTGCCATCTTTTGTTATGATATCTACAGCTGTCGTAAGCTCGGAAAACTCAACCCTATTTTGATTTACCAAATAATCATACATACCTTGCAAAACCAAATAAGCTTTTTCTGTACCCAAATGCCTAACGGGACAAGGAATTAATTTGATATTATGCTTAGATGATTCATACTTTATATCTTCGATTGCTTTGCAGTTTAATCCATATATTTCACTCTTTGCACCAAACCTAAGGTATATAGAATCAGCATATTCTATCATCTCTTTTGCTTTGTCTTCACTCATATATTCCAAGATGTTTCCGCCGACTTCCGGGCTGAGTGAAAGTTTGCCATCGCTGAAAGCTCCGGCACCGGACCAACCGAATGTAATAGCACAAGGTTCGCAACCTGCACATTTCCCGGTTATACGTGAAGGACAATTTCTTTTGGACAGAGCCTTACCTTTATCTATAATCAAAATATCATAATTTTCATTGTTTTTTACCAATTCAATTGCCGTAAATATTCCTGCAGGGCCTGCACCGATTATAATAATATCGTATTTATTTTTCATTCATACCAACCTTTTAATTATTTTTACAATCCCTAAGTAAATTAATGCTTGACCTTAGATATATTATCAGAAACATCTTATATCGTCAAATCCTACTTATCTACATAAAACTACTTTTTTAAAATATTTTCTGCATTTGTTATGTAAACTCGACATTCTTTTTAATTTTCGGGAATATTCGATATAAGAAGGCTTACATCATTCTACATAATTTAATCCACATTATCCACACTATCCACAGAGATATGCACATATGTTCGGATTTTTGTTATTCTTATTGATATTTCGGAGGTTTAATGGGTTGTATTTTTTGTCTTTTAAAGTTATCCACTAATTACATAATATCTGTGGATAACTTTTTTTGGTATGATACTTGCGTTAGATATATTTAGATTTATCGGCAAATTTCGTAAATTGACCCAACCATACCAGTTCTACGGTACCGGTAGGCCCATTACGTTGTTTTGATATTATTACTTCCCCAATATTCTTTTTTTCCGTATCCGGATTATAGTATTCATCTCTATATAAAAACATAACAACATCTGCATCCTGCTCTATCGCACCTGATTCTCTTAGGTCAGAAAGGATAGGCCGATGGTCTGCACGCATTTCAGGGGCACGGCTTAACTGAGATAAGGCTACCACGGGGACATCCAATTCTTTTGCCAAAGCTTTTAGCGATCTTGATATATTTGATATTTCCTGTTGTCTGCTTTCATATTTCCCCGTACTTTGCATTAGTTGAAGATAATCAACCAATACCAACCCCAGGCCATGCTCTATTTTGAGCCTTCTGCATTTAGCTCTCATTTCCGTAACAGATATGGCGGGAGTATCATCTATATATATGGGCTTATCCGATAGGGAGCCCATAGCTCTGGCAAGCTTTATCCATTCGTCTTCAGTTATATCACCTGTTCTAAGCCTGTGTGCATCTATCAAAGCCTCCGAACACAAGAGTCTCTGAGAAAGCTGTTCTTTTGACATTTCCAGACTGAATATGGCTGCAACATGTCCTTCTTTAACGGATGCGTTTTGAACTATATTCATCATCAAAGATGACTTCCCCATTGATGGCCTGGATGCTATCAATATCAAGTCGGATTTTTGCATACCCGAAAGTTTTGAATCCAAGTCAGTAAATCCTGTAGGTATACCTGTTATTTTACCTTTATTTAAATAAAGCTCCTCTATTTTTTCAAAATTCGATGTTAACAGTTTTTTTATAGGAATAAAACCTTGAGTTGAACGGCTTAAGGAAATGTTAAAAATACCTTTTTCCGCATCATCGACTATTGTTGCAGTCTCCTGTCCACTGTCAAAGCATTTTGAAATAATTTCATTTGAAGACTTAATCAGCTTCCTAAGAGTCGATTTTTCCAACACTATTTTTGCATAGAATTCTATATTATGAACTGTAGGAACAATATTCATAAGCTCTGTAAGATAAGTAATTCCACCTACTGCTTCGATGGTTTTTCTGCTTTTTAATCTATCAGTCAATGTTATAAGATCCACAGGCTCCCCTGCATTATAAATATTTACAATAGCCTGGAAGATTTCGTTATGCACTTCCCTGTAAAAATCATCTTCTTTTAGAATCTCTGCGGCTATAGATATGGCTTCTTTGTCAAGCAGCATTGAACCCAATACCGACTGCTCCGCTTCAAGACTGTTTGGCGGTATTCTTTGGATTAACTCGTTCATTTATAAATCACTCCTACGAATTCATCAAATCCACTGAAAGAAAATCAATGATTTCATGTATATGTTCCACGGGTATTATGTTTATTCCTTCCAGGCCAAGGGCATCTTTAGTATTATCTTTAGGTATTATCATATGGGCAAAACCTTCTCTTATGGCAGCAATAACCTTTTCTCTTACACCGCCAACGGATTTAATGTCACCATTTATGGATATTTCTCCGGTAATACAGGTATCTGTTCTGAGGAATGTGTCCCCTATGGACGAATAAAGCAAGCATGTTATCGCTGCTCCCGCGGAAGGCCCGTCCACCTTGCCTCCACCAATACAATTTACATGTATGTCAAACTTATCGGTTTTCATTTCATAACTTTTTTTTAAAACCGTAAGAGCGTTAAAAAGTGAATCCCTGATCATTGACCCGGCAGTTTCATTAAACCTTATATTACCGTTATCATCTTGCCTTTGGAAAGAAACTGCTTCAAATTCAATTATGCTTCCCATAAATCCGTTAACGCCGGCACCATAGACTTTTCCTGTTTCATATTTCGCATTTGCCTTTGCCCTTATACTTTCAACGGTTAAACCCAATGCTTCATGCGCCTTTTCATAATCTATACAAGCCTTTTCTTTATGATTTTCATAGAGGCATTTGCTATAACAGTCAAGAAGTATATTAACGGCTTTTCTCCCGTCATAAACAAACTTGCTTATGAGATCCTTGGCTTCCTCAGTTATGTCCATCTCAAGTTTTTTACTCCACATGCTTAAAATCGCTTGTATATCCTTTGGGCTTAAGGAGTTAAAATAGACCTCCGAACACCTGCTTCTGAGGGCAGGATTGATTTCTTCGGGCCTTCGTGTAGTAGCACCTACCAAAATAAAGTCTGCCGGGGCACCTGATTCAAAAAGCGTTTTAATATACTTGGGTATTTGATTGCTGTTTTCATCGTAATATGAAGATTCAAAATATACTTTTTTGTCTTCCAATACCTTTAAAAGTTTATTTTGCAGCGCCAAATCAAGTTCCCCTATTTCATCAATAAAAAGTATACCCCCATGAGCTTCCGTGACAAGGCCCGGCTTTGGCTCGGGAATACCTGTTTCTGCCAAGTCCCTGCGGGCGCCTTGGTGAATAGGATCATGCACGGAACCTAAAAGAGGGTTTATTGATTCTCTGGGGTCCCATCTTATTGTTGTACCATTTACTTCTATAAACGGAGCATCCTGGCTAAAAGGACTATATTCCTTCTCCTTGGCCTCTTTCAAAGCAATTCTTGCCGCTGAGGTTTTACCAACACCGGGAGGCCCGTATATCAATATATGTTGAGGATAGGGAGATGCAATCTTAGAAATCAGTGAGTCCATGGCTTCACCTTGTCCAATAATTTCCGCCGCATCATGGGGACACAACATGTCCCTTACTTGCCTTGACAATGATACGGTTTTCTTTTTTTCTATCTGGGCATATTTTCTCAAAGTCGCAGGGCTTTCGCTATCCGTATGCTTATTGATAATTTGCAGCTTCAGCTGCTTCATATATTCCTTTTCGTTTTGTTCCAATTTCAACAGAATTTCATGATTTATAAGCTTTTCCATATAAATTCGGGCTGCGTTGTCAGACAACTTGTCCCTAAGCTTCTCAATCACGGAATCCAAGTCCTGCTGCTTGGTGATATCAGGGGTGCCGCTTGCAGGGTTAAGCACACACCAGAGCTTTTTTGCCTTATCAAAAGGATTTTCTAATTTTTCGATCTCTTCAATTTTTTTGTCTCCGTAAATTTTTTTCCCATAATCGACTAATAGATTCAATGCTTCATCTGTGCCGCATATTTTGCTTTGTCCCAACTTTATTACCTCTCTTTTTATTCTTCGACAACTTTTACTATAATTTTTGATGTAATTTCCGGATATACTTTTATTTCTATTTCATAGTTGCCCAAAACCTTTATGGGCTCATTCAAAACTATTTTCTTCCTATCAATTTCTATCTTGTGTTGTTTTTTTATGCCGTCGGAAATATCTTTGTTAGTTATAGAACCAAAAAGCTTTCCGCTTGAACCGGCTTTGGACTTTATAATTACTTCTAATTTACTTATCCTCTCAGAAAGATCCCTTGCTTCTTCTATTTCCTTTTCTTTTTTATCTTTATCTGCCTCCTTTTTGATATGTATCTCTTTTACCTTGCCGGAAGTAGCCTCTACAGCAATATTTCTGGGCAAAAGATAATTCCTTGCATAACCATCACTTACATTTACAATTTCATCTTTTTTACCCAGAGATTTTATATCTTTCAACAGTATAACTTTCATCATCTCTCCCCTTCCTTTAAATATTCGTCAAGCGCTTTTTCAATGGTAGTAACGGCTTCATCCATGGAAATACCGGATAACTGTGCCCCCGCTACAGTTAAATGACCTCCTCCGCCAAGTTTTTCAAGAACCACTTGCACATTTACTTCACCTAAGGATCTGCCGCTTATAAATATATAACCTTCTATTTTAGATAAAACAAATGAAGCAATTATCCCCCTAATATTTAAAAGCTCATCTGCTGCCTGAGCCGCTATCAAAGCCGGGTTAGGAATACTGTCCGGGATTACGGATATCGCAATGTTGTTTTTGTACATCCTTGCAGCTTTGACCACCTCTGCCCTAGCCAGAAATGTATCCATATCATCTTGGAACAACTGTCTTGTCAAAGTTGTGTCCGCCCCCGCACTCCTCAAAAAAGATGCCGCTTCAAAAGTCCTTATGCCGGTTTGAAAAGAAAAGTTTTTGGTATCTATAAATATACCGGCCAATAAGGCCTCCGCCTCTATTTGCTTTATTTTTGGTTTTTCAAACATATATTGAAGTATTTCCGTGACCAGCTCGCTTGTAGAAGAAGCATAAGGTTCAATGTATGCAAGCACCGCATCATCTATAAAGTCTGTAGCTCTTCTATGGTGGTCTATCACAACTTTTTTCTCTGCCTTTTTTATTAAATCCGGCTCCATAGTAAAATTAGGCCTATGAGTATCCACAATAATTAACAGTGTATTTTTCCATGCCAGGTTCAGAGCTTCTTGTCCCGATATAAATATATTATCATATTCTTTGTCTTCTTTCAGCTCTTGCCAAAGGTTTTCAATTCCTTTGTTTATCTTGTTTATCACTACATGGGTGGTCTTCCCCAGATTGGCACAACACCTGTAAACTCCCAAAGCAGAACCGATACAATCCAAATCAGGCATTTCGTGCCCCATTATAACTACATCGCCGGATTGCTCTATGAGTTGTCTTAATGCATAGGCTATAACTCTCGCCTTTACCCTCGTTCTTTTCTCTACGGCTTTTGACTTACCGCCATAAAAAGATAATTTGTCATAGTTTTTCACAACAGCCTGATCGCCGCCCCGTCCCAATGCAATATCCATTGCAGCTCTTGCAAAATTTTGTAACTCTCCCAGGGTTTTTGCGTTAACCCCTACCCCTATGCTCAAAGTTATAGGTATATTGTTCCCGCTGCTTATTTCTCTCACCGTATCCAATATGTCAAATCTTTTTTCCTCAATAGCCTTTAGTTGTTTCTGATTAAAATGCAGGACATATTTATCTCCTGAATATTTTTGAATAGAGGCGTTATTGCTGCCGGCCCAGGAACTGATGATCCTATCCAAATCAGCCCCGATGACGGGTTTGAACTCTTCTTCCACGCCTTTTAAGACTTCATCCAAATTATCTATTTGTAATATCGCTACAACATTCTTTTCGTCAAGATATTTGTTCTTTAACTGTACAAAATCCGTTCTATCCACAAGATATATCATTATTATCTTTTTTTCTGTACTATCCTCATAAATTTCAAAATCTTCACAATGCAAATCATAATACTTATCCTTTATCAAAATATTCTTAAATTCATCTTTATCTTCATATAAAACTTCGTCAAGCTCCATTCCGGGCAAGTACATACCCACTTTTTCTTCTAATAGGTACTCTCCCTGATAAATAGACGAGAATGAAGAATTGTACCAGTTAATATTCCCTTCATCATCTGTAATGACTAAAGGAAAAGGAAAATTCAATATGGCAGTTTTTGTTGCCGAATCAACTTTATCGGAAAGCTTTTCTATATGTAACCGCAGCTCTTCTTTTTTCTGGCTTTTTTCTTTAAAATTAAAATAAGCAAGATAAAGCAAAACAGTGAAAGCAAATAAGCCCACCATGATATTGTAATAGGAAATGACGGCTACGCAAAGGCCTATTATCCATAAATAAATATTGGAATCTGGTTTTAGCATGAAAAATTTGATTTTATCTTTCATTTATATCCCCCCGCTGTACCTCTTGCCTATTTTTCTAATATCAAAAATCGCATCGAAGATTCCCGCTATCATCAAAAGATTCTGTAAGGCAAAAAACAAAATAACAAGTATTAAAACCTTTACAAACTTGGTAATACCGTATTTTACAACCATAAAATTTGCCACGGATAGCCCTAAAATTGTAAAGACCCATTTTAACAGAAAAAATATATTAATAAGTACCGTCTCAATATTTGGTACTTTCAAATAAAAGGCACCCATCGTAAGAAACATTAAAAAGAATATTCCTATAGAAAAATTATCCGGTAACCGCCACTTTGAAAAAGGTTTTATATCTTCCATTGTATATTTCATTCTGCTTAATATTATTTTTGATAATTTGAAATTTGCGAAAGAAAACACCACACCGTTGATAATGAAAAAAGCAGGTATAATAAACTTTATAGCTTCCATACTTTGTTTAAATTTAGTTGTAAATTCTTCTATTTGTTCTGCCGGTATCCCCATATTTCGATACATATCGGCTGCTGACTCGGTAGCTTCATACATCATTTTTATAAGATTATCGGCGCCTTGAGTTGGTGACTGTCCGACAAGCCAAAAGCTGATAATGATGCCGGCAGCAGAACAAATGCCCAATATAAGCCCGGAGGTCAATATGTTAATGGAAGGGTTTACCTTTTTATTCATAAGGTTTCCCATATAAATACCCGATATTCCAAATACCAAGAACAAATATATTCCGCTGTAGGGCTCTGTAAACATAGATACCAAAATACCTGCCACTATTGCAGAAATAAAACTCACCTTAAACCCATTCCTAAATCCCATTATTATTATCGGCACAGCCCAAAACATTCCAATCAACGATAAAAGGGGTATATAGTAAACCATTATACCGAGTACAGCAGTAAGTGATGCGAATACTGCCCCTTCTACCAAGGCTTTTGTATTAACAGTTTTCATAATTCACCTCTATCTATTCTGCCCTTTCAAATAATCTGAAAGATCCGATAAATCGCCATACCACTTTTCTGTCTCATGGTCTTCCAATTTACCGATTCTTATTTTGTCCAATATTTTTGAATCAATAACACTATGATTATAACCCAATCTTTTTGACAGGATATATGTAACAAGAATTATATTTGAGAGCACGTCCAAAACAGCATCTCTGTTCACCTTTGAGCCTTTTAAAAGGTTGTGAAATAAAGATGCTATGGAAGTCAAAAGCTCAGATTTCAAAAATTCAATTATTCTTATGTTTCGCGTAATATCTGTATCAATATTCATGCATCTCCCACCTTTCCATCCTCTATTAATTCTATGAAAGATTTGTTTTTCCTGCTTATTGAGGCAAATGACCAAGAAAAAACAAAGGTGAAAATATAGGAAAAAACCCGAAAAATCGGGTTTTTATGCATGTTATTCTGATGTAAACGGAAGCAGTGCTATATTTCTTGCCCTTTTTATGGCTAATGTAAGTTGTCTTTGATGTTTTGCACAATTTCCTGATATTCTTCTTGGAATTATCTTGCCTCTTTCCGAGAGATATCTGCGTAATTTATTTACATCTTTATAATCAATTGATTCTACTTTATCTATGCAAAAGCTGCATACACGCTTTTTGGGTTTGCGCATTCTGCCGCCTCCGCCTGAACCACGTCTGTTCAATACTTTTCCCTCCAATCACTATTAAAATGGGAGATCATCTTCCTCTTCCACAGGATGAAAATCATCATCTCCTGTGTTTTCCATTGTAGGTTGAGGTCTTGGGTCTCCTCCTCTATCCAAAAAATTAACTTCGTCAGCTATTATATCATAGGAATAACGTCGTTTTCCATCCTGGTCATCCCATGTCCTTGACTGCAGTCTTCCCGCAACCGAAACCAGCCTGCCTTTTCCCAAGTACTTATGGCAATTCTCTGCGTTTTTTCCAAAAACAACGACCGGTAAAAAATCAGCTGTAGGTTGACCCTCTTTTTTAAAAATTCTGTCTACCGCTACGGTAAACCTTGTAATGGCTAATTGATTATCAGAGGCATATCTGATTTCCGGGTCTCTCGTTAATCTGCCAACTATGGCTACTTTATTCACAACTACACCACCTAATCTTAATTTTCAATCTTAACAATTATATGCCTTAAGATGTCTTCTGTAATGCCAAATACCCTATCCAATTCCTTGGGTATTTCACTGCCGGCTTTATACTTCATATATATATAAAAGCCTTCTGTAAAATCTTCTATAGGATATGCAAGTTTTCTCTTGCCCCAATCGTCAATAGTTTCAAACTCTCCGTTTACTTCAACAAGAGCCTTAAATTTGTCAACAATTAAAGTCAAAGCCTCTTCTTCAACATCAGGCTTTATAATATAGATGGTTTCGTATAAATTCATAATCTTCACCTCCTCCCCTCGGACTAAACGGCCCTGCACGCGCAGAGCGGGGATTTATGCCATATAATTATAGCACTATAAAATTTTTATGGCAATAAAAAAAATTTGTGATCTGCCTTTGGTACCGCTATATAGGTACTATTCTCATTATAGCTTATCCATAATTGCAGATTATTGTATTTGACTTTTGATTAAAGGCATTAATATTTCCCGATAGGGGGTTCTATATCATCAGGTAACGGACATTCATAAGCCCCACCGTTTTGTTTTAATACAGTGTTTTTAGCCTTTACAATTACATCCGGGTTATTCATGGTTTTAATAGCTGCCAGAGCCATAACCTTTGCCGATGTCAATAACCCCTTATATGCAATCCGGCTTTTGGACTGCCCTGTCTTTTGCCATGTATGCCCGATATTACCTATACACGCAGTTGCCACATTAAAGTTAATAGTCGGCACAGCATAACATACGTCTCCCACATCCGTTGAACCAGACACATATTTTGTATTATTCCTATCATAAGAATGAACTATAGAATCCAACGGCTTATCAAGTATCTCACTTAAATTTTCCTCTCCGTACTTATCAATTATATATTCTTTTATTGATTTCAAGGTGAATTCATTATAACTAAACAAATATGCTTTTGCCAATTTATAATCCTCTTCATCCCATTTTGGGGCGCCTACCTCTCTGAAAGCTTCATCAGCAACCTCTGCTAATGCAGAATTGGCTATATAGTCCGAATATGCCATAGTTATTTCATAATCTACTTCTGTTTCTGTCATGAGAGCAGCGCCTTTTGCCACTTTTACAACCCTTTTAAACAGATCCTTTACCTGTGCTGTCTTTGGAGAACGAACTTCATACTTGACTAAGGCCCTGTCTTGTACCACATTAGGCGAAACACCTCCTGCATCGATATATGCATAATGTATTCTTGCCTGATCAATCATATGTTCTCTCAAATAATTAGCCCCGACACTCATCAGCTCTGCCGCATCAAGGGCACTTCTCCCAATATGCGGTGAAGCACCGGCATGGGCGGTTACTCCTTTAAACTTAAAATTAGCACCCATTATAGCTACTGACCTGTCAGACTGCACCTGATTAATAGTTGACGGATGCCAGGTATATACAAAATCCACACCATCAAACTGTCCGTCCCTGGCCATAAATTGCTTAGAACCTGCGCCTTCTTCGGCAGGGCATCCAAAATAAATAACAGTTCCCCTTAGCCCGTTGGCAACTAAGTATTCCTTTAAAACCAAAGCAGCACCCAAGGAACCTGCCCCCAAAAGATTGTGACCGCATCCGTGACCCGGTTTTCCCTCCTCTATCGGTTTCCTTTCTGTACACCCTGCCACTTGACTTAGGTTATCCAGTGCATCGTATTCTCCCAAAAACCCACACACAGGTTTTCCCGTTCCAAAGCTTGCCTTAAATGCTGTAGGCATACCTGCCATACCCTTTTCCACCGAAAAACCTTCTTTTTTGAGCTCTTTTATTAAAATATCACAAGAGTTATATTCATTGTATGGCAATTCTGCTAACTCCCATATCCTATCACTGACATTAATTAGCCTTTCTTTCTTTTTTTCAAGTATTTCTTCTATAAATTTTAGTTCTGACATAAAATCACCCTTCAAATAATTTTATTAAAATAAAACATATTATGACAAAATTAGACATCAACTATCAAGCAAACAAAATTTTACACCTATCAACTATTTAGCACCTTGCTTAAAAATTCTTTTGTCCTCGGGTTTGCCGGATTATTAAAAATTTTCTCCGGAGGCCCCTCTTCCTGCATAACCCCATCATCCATAAACATAACCCTATCGCTTACTTTTTTTGCAAATCCCATTTCATGAGTTGCTATAATTATGGTCATACCTGATAATACCAAGCTGCCGATAACATCCAAAACCTCTTTAACCATTTCGGGATCCAAAGCGCTGGTCGGTTCATCAAATAACATTACCTTGGGATCCATGGCTAATGCCCTTACAATCGCCAATCGTTGTTTTTGACCTCCTGAAAGCTTTGTAGGATAAACATCTCTTTTATCTAACAACCCAACCCGCCTTAAAAGTTCCTCTGCCTTTCTTTCTGCTTCATCCTTAGGTAATTTTTTTTCAATTATCGGAGTTAAAGTAATATTTTCTATAACCTTTAAATGTGGAAAAACATTAAAAAGTTGAAAAACCATACCTACCTTTTGCCTATACTTGTCTAAGTTAATGTTTTTATTATTCAAATCCGATCCTTCAAAATATATCTTACCGCTTGACGGCCTTTCTAATAAATTCAAACATCTCAAAAAAGTGCTTTTACCGCTGCCTGACGGCCCAATAATAGATACAACCTCTCCATCGTAAAAACTCTGAGTTATATTATCCAGAACTTTTAATTTTCCAAAGTATTTATTTAACCCCAGAACCTTGATTAATTCTTTACTCTTCATTGGCTTGGAGCCTTCTTTCAAATATATTCAACCCTTTGGTCAATACGGTTGTCACTATAAGATAGATTATACCTGCAATTATCAACGAGGGTATCGCCAAAAAAGTCGCGGATTGCACAGTTTTATATGATGTCATAAGCTCTTGTACAAAGAATACCGATGCCAAGGATGTTTGTTTAATCATTGAAATATATTCATTCCCCAATGCCGGAAGAATGTTTTTGATGGCTTGAGGGAGAACAATTTTTTTCATCGTGTTTACATTTGATAACCCTAAGCTTCTTGCAGCTTCCACCTGCCCTTTATCAACCGCTTGTATGCCTGCCCTTACAACCTCTGCCACGTAGGAGCTCGCATTCACAATCAAAGCAACAATTATGCACGTTGTATCACTTAACTTGATTGGAAACGCTTTAGGCAATATTAACCAGAAGAAGTATAGTTGCAAAAGTATGGGAGTCCCTCTAAGTAAACCTATATATGCAGATGTAATTATGTCCAGTATTTTGATTTTCGTTAGCTTCATAATTGCTATAAATGTTCCTAAAAAGGTAGCTGCAAATACTGTCAATGCGGCCAACCAAAGGGTTCCAATTAGCCCGTCAATATAGACATAACTATATTTATTCCATAGTTCAATTATTGTATCAATCATAACCTTACCCAATCCCCTTCAAATATTACAATCCTAATTGTTTTGCGTATTCTGCATACTCTTTATACCATTGTTCGTACTGACCAGAATCTACCACATCATCTATAATTTCATTAATCTTTTCGGCAAGTTCATTTTCACCTAATGTTATCCCTATTCTTGTACCGCTTAATGCTTTATCTACCTTAAATTCAAAATCATCCACAATTTTTAAACCACTTCCCGTGTTAGCATCAATATATAGTTGTGCCATTGATATGGCAACAACGCATGAATCTGCTTTGTTTTGCTCAACCATCAGTATTCCATCCGTTGTAGCGGACACTCTCTTGAACTCCTTATACTTAGGTATCTGTTCATTTACAAATAATTCTTGAAGGGACCCGCTTTGGGCGACTACCGTTTTGTTCGACAAATCATTTGCGTCCTTTATTTTATCCTCATCCTCTTTCCTGATTAGCAGCCCGTATCCGGGAGCATCTTCTGAAAAATAATAACCCTTGGACAAAATCATTGCTTCCGCTCTTAAAGGGGTATATGCCAAAGCAGAAATAGCCAAATCATACTTTCCTTCCGCAATGCCGCCTAAAACTGCCGTAAACTCCAAAGGTATGATCTTCAACTCCACTCCTAATTTTTCTGCAATATATTTTGCCAACTCAACGTCACTGCCTACATATTTCTCACTGCCGCTTTTAGATGGATCAATAAACTCATAAGGTGCAAAATATGGCTCCATAACCACTTCTATATACCCTCTTTTTTTTATTTCCTCCAAACGATTAACAGATGTTTCAATTAAAGACCTTTCTGTACAACCACTTGCCAACACTATTGCAAGTAGAATTGCCACCATGACCAAAGCCGTCTTCATAATTTTTTTCATAATAGCCTCCTCCTATTTTTCTAATAATGTTTTAACCGCTAACCATAATTTATTAGCTGACGTAAGTTTTAAGTATAATAATTACCGGTATAAAGGCGGCTGCGTCAAATTTTGGACATTGCATTCTATAGCATATCAACGTGGAATAGACCGTGATTTGTTTTTATAAATAAAAAACTCCCGTCTCCTAGCATTGGCTAGAGGACGAGAGTCTTAATCACGTGGTTCCACCTCTTTTTTATTGATACCTCGCAGCATCAACCTCAAAAAGTACTATCATACTTTTGCACTGTAACGGGTGCGAGTTCCCGAATCCAACTACTCCCAAAAGGTTTCATCGATTGACTCAAAGATGTGTTCACTATAATCTGCTTATGTACTTCCACCAACCGTACACTCTCTATAAAACATATTATACCTACTATTTCTTATCACAGCTTTATCTATATTATTATGATATTTATAAAAGTAACATAACTGCTATGCTTTTGTCAACCTTAAAATTTTAATTCCCATTCTTTCCATTCTTTTCGTTTCCCGTCTTTTGCAGCAAATTATGAGAAAAATAGCCCTTAACTGCATGTGTATG
>JAAYKT010000110.1 GCA_012522255.1 Clostridiales bacterium | reverse complement strand
GGCTTTCAACAGACAGGCAAATTCGATATAAAGGTAGCGGCTGAAAACAACAAACATGCGAAAGCTACATATAAAAGAAACCATGGAAATACAAAATTGCTAGATGATGTTTGTACGGTCGATTATCAGGATATTGTCCACAAACATGGACCGATTGATGTTTTAATAGGCGGTCCCCCTTGTCAGGGATTTTCTAATGCCAACAGGCAAAAAAATCATGCAATTAGTTCAAATAATAGATTAGTAAAGGAATATGTTAAAGCTGTGTGCGGACTCCAGCCAAAAGTTTTTGTAATGGAAAATGTAGATATGCTCCGTTCTGAAACACATAGGTTTTATTATTCTGAAGAAGATGAAGAAATAATCGATTCGCTTGACATAGAGTTAAAAGAGTGTGAAATAGAGCTTTTACCCCTTTCCATCTCTTTAAATAATATAGAAAAGTTAATCGGCGATTATGAAAAATTAAAAATATTTAATTGGGATGAAAAAACGTATTCGACTCTAAATATACTTTACAAACAAAATAAGAATCCTGTTAAATTTAAAGATACTGCCAATAGACACAAAAAGTCCCTTGAAAAGATTGGCAGTAGCTTAATGCAAAAAAAATTCTCAGATGAAGAGATTTGTAAAATTGATTATATTTTAGGCAAAGCTATATTAGATTACCTGGAGGAATCTATTGATTCGGCACAATTACTGGAGAAACTTGAAACTCCAATTGCCATTCAAAAAATGATAAGCAAACTGAAAGAACTGGAAGATAATAAAATTAGATATGTAATAGATACTGAAAAAGGCGTTATTGCAAAAGTGCAGGCTTACGCTGTCATCGATTATATTAGGAAACTTTTGGAAAATAATAACTACATAATTAAGTCAGGTGTTTTAAATGCATTAGATTTTGGAGTACCGCAAAAGAGAATGCGCTTTATTATGATAGGTGTAAAAAGTGAAAATGAATTAAGTTTTGAATTGCCCAAGGGGACAATGCAAGGCAAAGATATCATAACAGTAAGGGATGCAATTGGTGATTTGGAAAGCATCAACCCAGCGTATGAAGTTGCGAAGCCTCCGATTTCTTTTCCTTTAACTCATCAGGAAAAAGATAATTTCTTATATAGAATTAGGGATTCTGAATTCCTTCATAATCATGTTATCACTAAAACAAGGGAGACTGCTTTAAAACGTTTTGCTGTTTTGAAAGAAGGCCAAAATTTTCATGATCTAAAAACAGAAATGATAGATAATACATATACCAACGCCAAAAGAACTCAAAACACGATATATTTACGATTAAAATATGATGAGCCTTCCGGAACGGTTGTAAATGTAAGAAAATCCATGTGGATACATCCAACGATTGACAGAGCGCTAAGCATTAGGGAAGCAGCACGGCTGCAAACATTTCCGGATAGCTTTGTGTTTGAGGGCACGAAAGATATGCAGTATCAACAGGTAGGTAACGCAGTTCCTCCAATATTAGCTAATGCCATTGCCAGAAAGGTATTAGAATTGATGGAAGAACTGAAGCAAGACAACTGACTATGGTGTAAGAATGGATAATCACTCGAAAGAAACTCGCAGTTATAATATGTCACAGATAAAGCCTATAAATACCAAACCTGAAGTGCTTGTAAGGAAATATTTATTTTCAGCTGGTTTCCGATATAGAAAATATGTTAAATCGTTGCCAGGACATCCTGATATTGTATTGCCAAAGTATAAGACTGTTGTTTTTGTAAATGGCTGTTTCTGGCATATGCACGAAGGCTGCAGGAAATTTGTCTGGCCTAAATCAAATCAAGAATATTGGCAGAAAAAGTTATATGGCAACAAAAAACGCGATATAGAAAATATAAAAGTATTAGAGCAACTGGGATGGAAAGTAATTATTGTTTGGGAATGTGAACTGCGCAAGCCCTTAGCGGAAATAACACTGAAAAACCTGTGTAATGAAATCAAGAATAACTGTGTTTTATGATTGTTCGTATATTTTATCTTCCCTTTTCTCATAATACCGCTCAATCTGCTTCTCACATATCCCAATCAATTCCTCTTTATCCCCATCAGTGAGCCGCTTCCACAGTGCCGGGACAAAGGCAACCTGATTCAGGTCTTTGCGATGTTC
>JAAYKT010000109.1 GCA_012522255.1 Clostridiales bacterium | reverse complement strand
CTACAGTACCGTTGGCTAAGGCATTTTCCATACAAATAAGTCCTGTTTTTGGTTCATGTATATCATCCGATCTTATGGCATTAAGTACAGCCGCGGGATACACAATATCATCAGGAGACTTTAAAGTTCTGAGTTGAACACTTGACAGAACGGCAGTCGCGCCTGCTTCATGTACTACAATATGAGAGTTTTCTCCCAAAATAACTTCATTACCTCTTTGAGTATGCGACATAACAGCCAGTTGATTGCCCATGGTACCGCTTGGCACAAAAAGTGAAGCTTCTTTTCCAACCATTTTAGCTGCCAATGCTTCTAATTTATTTACAGTAGGGTCATCTCCGTATACATCGTCACCAACCTCTGCATTGGCCATAGCTTGCCTCATTTCCTTGGTTGGCATCGTAACTGTGTCACTGCGTAAATCTATGTATCTCAATCTTTACACCTCCAAAGTTTTATAGGTATATTATACATTATCAATATATAAATGTCATATTTATTAGTATGTGTATAAATAGAAAAGAGGTGCGCCCAGTGAATTTTAGATTGAAGAAAAGCAAAGTGTTCTATATAGCATTATCAACCTTTTTGATTATGTTTATAATTAATTATTCAAATACTATTTTAAACACGGTGGAGGTTTTTCAGACAAACATTGAGATGGGTAAAGTTGAAAAACAAGGGTATAAAAATTACAGTGCTTTGGATGGACAATTGAGATTTTTATTGCCATCAACCTGGGAAACATGGGAACAGAATTTTTCGGGAGGTGAAATATTATATCATTTGAATTTCTTGGCACCAAATAAGAGAATACATGGTTTTATTCAAATATGGAAAATGGAAAAACCTCTGGAACAGTTTTTGGAAGAATCGGAAGAATCACCGGTAGATACGGCTGATTATAAGTTTTACTCACGAAAAGAGATTATAGTAAACAACAATAAGGGTTTTTTAGTTCAATATGAAAGACCCAATAATCAAGGAAAGACGTATAGGGCCTATGATAGTTTTTTGCAGGATGGTAACGGACATATTTACAGGGCAAGTTTTTATATGACGGGGAAACATTGGCGTAACTACTACACCATTTCTTTTAATAAAATAATACAATCCTTTAAGATCAAACAGTAATCAAAAGGCTGCATAAAATTTCAATAGATTAAAGGATTTTTATATATATCTAAAGAATATTTAATAGATATATCTATGAGGTAAACCGATTAATAAACTGAAAAATTGAAAGGTTAGTGATGAAATGTTAAATATACAAAAAATAAACGATGCACATAATAGTATAAAAGATTTTGCCAAAGTAACACCTGTAGTTTATTCGGAAGCATTGGAATATGATTTGGGAAATAAACTGATTTTAAAGGCGGAAAATTTACAAACAACCAACTCATTCAAGATCAGAGGTTCAAGCAATTGCATCATTAATAGGGTAAAAGCTTTTCCGGATACAAAAGGGGTTGTTACCGCCTCATCCGGCAATCATGGCCAGGCCGTTGCTTATGTGGCATATCGGTTGGGTCTTTCTGCAACAATTGTAATGCCTAAGACAGCCCCAAAGGCCAAAATCAACGCGGTAAACAGATGGGGAGCAAAAATTGAACTTTGCGGTACCACTTCAGGTGAAAGACTTTCGCGTATGCAACAGATTGCAGACGAAGAAGGATACTTTGTCGTGCCGCCTTACGACCACTATGATATTATAGCCGGACAAGGCACAATAGGCAAAGAGATAATGGAACAAGTCCATGATGTAGATGCTGTATTGGTTCCGATTGGTGGCGGCGGCTTGATTTCAGGTATATCTTATTACATTAAGCATACTAACCCAAAAGTTCAGGTTATAGGGGTGGAACCAAAAGGAAGCAACTCTATGGGAGTATCTATAGAAAGAGGTTCTATAACTCAACTTGACAGTACAAAATCCATTGCTGACGGCCTGCTGTCCTTAAAACCCGGGGATTTAACATTTCCCATCGTTAGAGAAAATGTGGACAGAATTATTACCGTTAACGAAGACGAAATAAGCAATGCAGTAAGCAAATGTATAGAATATTTTAAAATCGTTCCCGAGCCCTCGGGGGCGGTAACCGTTGCAGGTGCATTAAAAACTGGTTGGGGAAAAAATAAAAAAGTGGTGGCAGTAGTCAGTGGCGGAAACTTTGACATGGAAAGGATACAGGAGTTTATATAGAATAAAAAAATGGAGCTACTGGGGAGACTCGAACTCCCGACCTGCTGATTACGAATCAGCTGCTCTACCGCCTGAGCCACAGTAGCATCAAATTACCTTACCATTGTATCAATTTAAAAATCATCTTTCAATTGATTTTTAAATATATTTGGGATAAACTTTTGCCGGTTTGTAAAACTTTCGCTTATATTGGCATGCAAATTTTTGCTTTTCTATTGACGGAAAAGTTTTGAAGTAGTAAGCTTAAAGTAAATAAATATGATAATGTCCGCTAGGGGAGCATGTGCTGAGATAGTGGTGAAAGCCACTGACCCTTGGAACCTGTGTAGTTAATTCTAACGAAGGGAAGCGGTTTCTGTTAAAAAAGAAGCTGCCGCGTTAGGGGCGGTTTTTTATTTTACAGTTCCCTCCGAGGACATATCAAAAGGAGGATCAAAATTGGATTATTTTATTAAAATGTTCAGCAAGCTGAATGAACTCAAACCTATAACAATTGTAATACTTCTTGCACTCGTAGGATTATCTGTTTACTTATCACGTTCTAAAAAGGACAAAAAAATGAGGACAAATGCCTTGGTATACGGGGGATTATGCATTGCCATGTCTTTTACCCTATCTTATATCAGATTATATCGCTGGCCTCAAGGCGGCTCAATAACACCGGGGAGCATGTTGCCTATATTCATATTTTCCTATATATTCGGTCCCGGGGCAGGATTGACTGCCGGTTTGGCTTATGGACTATTGCAGATGGTACAGGGTCTGTATGCTGTACATTGGGCCCAGGTTTTACTTGATTATCCCATTGCATTTTCTTTGATGGGCTTAGCGGGGTTAAATCGTAAACATCTGCCTATAAGTGCTATGATAGGTGGTTTCGGGAGATTTCTGGCATCCTTTGCATCCGGGTTTATATTCTTTGGAAGCTATGCGCCCGAGGGCATGAATCCCATATGGTACTCTTTTACGGTAAACTTTTTGATAATAGGAACAGATACAGCCATATGTATGATGTTGTCTCTCATACCACAATTAAAAGCCACCGTGGAAAAGCTGAAAGATAGGGCACTTGTTTAAGATATTATATCTATTGCGACATCGGTGTCATTTTGAATAAAATGAAGAATCCTAAGATACTTTTGTAAATCTAAGTGTGGCGTGTTGTGTAGCAGTGAAAAGAAATAACAATGTGTAAACTACAACCTTAAAAGAGCCTCCTGCGGGAGGCTTTTTTAGTTTGTTGTTAAGTTATAGGCGCTTTGTTATAATAAAGGTATTAAGTTTATGAGGTGACGGAAATGGCAAACAATAAAAGGGAACAAGAGCGTGCAGAACTTCACCGAACCATTTGGAATATTGCAAATGATCTTAGGTGAAGCGTAGACGGTTGGGATTTCAAGCAATATGTTTTAGGAATACTTTTTTATAGATATATTTCAGAAAATATCACTGCATTTATAAATGAAGATGAGTATGATACAGGTGATTTAACGTTTGACTATGCAAAACTTTCAGATAAGGATGCGGAGCAGGCAAGGGGAGATTTAGTAAGAACTAAAGGCTTTTTTATACTGCCCGGAGATTTATTTGAAAACGTATACAAAAGCGCTAAAGATGACGAAAACCTGAATGAAACTTTGGAACGTGTCTTTAAAAACATTGAGGCATCAGCCCAGGGGACAGATAGTGAAGACAATTTCAGAGGCCTGTTTGATGATATCGATGTTAACAGCAATAAATTAGGGTCTACAGTGGGTAAAAGAAATGAAAAAGTAGTTAAACTCTTAGATGCCGTTTCTGAGATGAAATTGGGTGATTATAAGGACAATACCATAGATGCCTTTGGCGATGCCTACGAATTTCTCATGGGCATGTATGCATCCAACGCAGGTAAAAGCGGGGGCGAATACTTTACTCCACAGGAAGTATCAGAACTGTTGACTCACCTTACCTTAGTTGGAAGAAGCCAGGTTAATAAGGTATATGACCCCGCTTGTGGCTCAGGCTCTCTTCTTTTGAAATTCTCCAAGATTTTAGGCAAGGAAAACATAAGGCAGGGATTCTTTGGACAGGAAATAAACATCACCACCTATAACCTTTGTCGTATAAATATGTTTCTACATGATATAGATTATGATAAGTTTGATATTGCATTAGGGGATACACTGACAAATCCACTGCATTGGGATGATGAACCTTTTGAAGCCATCGTTTCCAATCCGCCTTATTCGATTAAATGGAAGGGGGATAATGACCCGATCTTAATAAATGATCCCCGTTTTACACCGGCGGGTGTTCTGGCACCGAAGTCCAAGGCAGACCTTGCATTTATAATGCATAGCCTTTCATGGCTTGCCACTAATGGCACAGCTGCAATCGTATGCTTTCCCGGTGTCATGTATCGCGGTGGAGCGGAAAAGAAAATAAGACAATATCTGATAGATAACAATTATATAGACTGCATCATTCAATTACCAAACAATTTATTTTTTGGTACAAGCATTGCAACATGTATAATGGTACTTAAAAAATCCAAAGTAGAAAACAAGACCTTATTTATTGATGCTTCAAAAGAATTTATTAAAATCACAAACAACAATAAGTTGACGCAGGAAAATATAGACAACATTCTGAAAGCCTTCAAAGATAAAGAAAACGTGGACCATTTCGCCAAATTGGTTCCCAATGGTGATATAGCAGAGCAGGATTATAACCTATCTGTGTCTACCTATGTGGAACAGGAAGATACAAGGGAAATAATTGATATAGATAAGCTAAATGCAGAGATAGAGGAAATAGTGGCCCGAAGCCAGGTACTGCGGGGTGAAATTGATAAAATCATTGCAGAAATTGAGGTGGAGCGATGAGCAGGCTTGATGAGTTGATTAAGGAGTTATGCCCAGATGGGGTGGAATATAAAACATTAGATGAATTAGGAATTTTTTATGGGGGGTTAAGTGGAAAGAAAAGGGAAGATTTTGGAAATGGAAATGCCAATTTTATTACTTATATGAATGTTTTTTCAAATATTTCATTGGATATTAGTGAAGTCGAAGAGGTTAAAGTCGGGGCAAATGAAAAACAAAATATAGTATGTTATGGGGATATTCTATTTACGGGTTCATCTGAGACGCTGAATGAATGTGGAATGTCTTCTGTATTAACGGCTAAGACCGATGAAAAATTTTATCTAAATAGTTTTTGTTTCGGATTCCGTTTTAAAAATAAACAATTACTTTTTCCTCCATTTTCCAAGTATTTATTTAGGTCAAAAAAATTGCGGGAACAAATAATAAAAACCGCTAACGGAGTCACAAGATTCAATGTGTCTAAAAAAAAGATGGGTCTTGTAAAAATACCCTTACCCCCATTTCCAATCCAAGAAGAAATTGTCCGTATCCTGGACAATTTCACAGAGCTTACAGCAGAGCTTACAGCAGAGCTTACAGCAGAGCTTACAGCAGAGCTTACAGCAAGGCAAAAGCAATATGAATATTATAGGGATAAATTATTGGCCTTTGGTGACGAGGTAAAATGGATGACTTTGGGGGAGGTAGCAAGATATTCAAAAAGTCGTATTGGTGCAATTGATTTAGACAAGGATACTTATGTAGGCGTAGATAATCTTTTACCGGACAAAAAAGGGAAAACAGTATCTAGCTATGTACCGGTTAAAGGGAATCTTACAAAGTTTGAAATGGGGGATATTCTTATAGGTAATATAAGACCCTATCTTAAAAAAATATGGTTGGCATCTAATACTGGTGGTGCAAGTGGGGATGTTCTTATTGTTAGTTTGAATGATAAAGCATTAATTTTACCTAAATATTTATATTTTGTTCTTTCTTCGGATAATTTTTTTTACTATAATGTGCAAAATTCAAGGGGAGGCAAAATGCCGCGTGGGGATAAAAAAAAGATTATGAAATATAAAATCCCCGTCCCCCCTCTCACAGAACAAGAAAGAATTGTAAGCATTCTTGACCGTTTTGATGCCCTTTGTAATGATTTAACCAAGGGTTTGCCTGCGGAAATAGAAGCAAGGCAAAAGCAATATGAATACTACAGGGATAGGCTATTAACCTTTAAGGAGAAATCGGTATGAGCCAGTATAATATGATAGCAAGCACAGACGAAGTGACGGTCGTTTCCGAATATGTATCAATGTTCAAAGTACGGCCCGATTCATATCAGAGCGAAGCGGATTTGGAGTCTGAATTTATCAAGCTTCTGACCACTCAGGGTTATGAATATTTAACTATACGAAATGAGGATGCCCTTGTATCCAATTTACGCAAACAGCTTGAATTGCTTAATGGTTTGATTTTCAGTGATGATGAATGGGACAGGTTTTTTATAGAATGTATAGCCAATACCAATGAAGGTATAGTTGAAAAAACAAAAAAAGTACAGGAAGACTATGTTCAGCTTTTAAAAAGGGATGACGGATCAACAAAGAATATTTATTTGATTGATAAAAGAAACATTCATAATAATCGACTACAGGTTATTAATCAGTATGAAGAATTCGGCGGGGCTCATGGTACCAGATATGATGTTACTGTGTTGGTAAATGGTTTGCCCCTCGTTCATATAGAACTAAAAAGGCGTGGCGTCGCTATACGGGAGGCCTTTAATCAGATAAATCGCTATCAGCGGGACAGTTTTTTGGCCTCATCTGGTTTATTTGAATATGTGCAGATTTTTATTATTTCCAATGGCACTCATACCAAATATTACAGCAACACCACAAGAAGCGCTCATATAAAAGAACACAATAATAGCCAACGGAGAAAAAGCAAGAGAACAAGCAACAGCTTTGAGTTTACAAGTTTTTGGGCTGATGCAAGTAATAGAACAATTCCCGATTTGATGGACTTTACCAAGACCTTTTTTGCAAAACATACTTTACTTAATATACTTACAAAATATTGCGTGTTTACATCAGAAGAGCTGCTTCTTGTAATGCGCCCCTATCAGATAGCTGCCACGGAGCGGATATTATCCCGAATTAGGATAGCAACCAACTATAAAAAGACAGGATCTGTGGAAGCCGGAGGCTATATATGGCACACAACAGGTTCCGGCAAGACTTTGACGAGTTTTAAAACGGCACAGCTTGCTTCCGCATTGCCTGACATAGACAAGGTAATTTTTGTAGTCGACCGTAAAGATTTGGATTATCAGTCAATGAAAGAATATGACCGTTTTGAAAAAGGAGCTGCCAATGGCAATACATCGACACGGGTTCTGCATAGGCAGTTGGAAAACAGAAATGAAAAAGGCAATCCCCATGAATATAAAATCATAGTGACTACAATTCAAAAATTAGATATATTTGTGCGCAAGAATAAACAGCATGAAATATATAAAAAGCATGTGGTATTGATTTTTGATGAATGCCACCGTTCACAATTCGGGGAAATGCACAGGGCTATAACGTAAAGTTTTAAAAATTATCGTATATTCGGTTTTACCGGAACGCCTATATTTGCAGCGAATGCTGCATCCGGTGGAAATCCTGTTTTAAAAACAACGGAACAGGCCTTTGGTGAAAAGCTTCATACCTATACTATTGTTGATGCCATAAACGATGGCAATGTGCTGCCTTTTAGAATTGATTTTATAAACACCATAAAGATGCCTGAATCTATTGATGATAAAAAGGTCTATGCGATAGATAAGGAAAAGGCATTATCAGATCCCGAACGTATCAGTGACGTGGTTTCCTACGTTTTGGAACATTTTGACCAGAAAACGAAAAGGAGCAGCTTTTATACTTTTACTGCAAAGTGGGATGAAATCGATAAAGAAAACCCTAAGACTTTGATAGAAAAAAGGGAGACCAGGAGAATTGCCGGGTTTAATTCCATATTTGCAGCAGCTTCCATTCCCATGGCAAGAAAGTATTATGCAGAGTTTAAAAAACAGATAAAAGAAAAAAACAAGAGGTTAAGTATAGCAACTATTTTCAGTTTTAGTGCAAATGAAGAAGAGGCGGACGGTATGCTGCCTGATGAGGATTTTAATATAGAAAATCTTGATCTCAGTTCGAGGGATTTCCTTGACGAAGCCATAAAAGATTATAATACAGTATTCAGCACCAATTATGATACCTCATCTGATAAGTTCCAGAATTATTATAAGGACCTTTCACTGAGGGTTAAAAACAGGGAAACAGATATTTTGATTGTGGTTAATATGTTTCTGACGGGTTTTGATGCTACTACTTTGAATACCTTATGGGTTGACAAAAACCTCAGGCTCCATGGATTACTGCAGGCCTTTTCAAGAACAAACCGCATATTGAACAGTGTCAAAACCTTTGGCAATATTGTTTGTTTCAGGGATTTAAAAGAGGAAACAGATCAGTCCATAGCCTTGTTTGGTGACAAAGATGCCAAAGGCATAGTTTTGCTTAAGACTTATGATGAGTATTATAATGGGTATAATGAAAAAGGCGAACAAAAGCCCGGTTATGTGGAATTGATTGATAATCTTGAAGGAGAATTTCCTTTAGGTCAGTCCATTTTAGGCGAGGATGCAAAAAAGGAATTTATAAGATTATATGGTGCTATATTAAGGGTAAAAAACATCCTTACTGCTTTTGATGATTACGCAGGCAATGAAATATTATCCGAAAGGGATTTTCAGGATTATCAAAGTATTTACATTGATCTATACCAGGAATACAGAAAAGGGCCTGATGGTGATAAGGAAGTTATTAACGACGACATAATATTTGAAATCGAGTTAATAAGGCAGATAGAGGTAAATATAGATTATATACTTATGCTGGTTGCAAAGTATCATGAATCCAATTGCGAGGACAAGAGCATCCTTACCACCATTGATAAGGCCATTAATTCAAGCATTGAACTTCGCAGTAAAAAGGAACTTATAGAGAATTTTATTGAGAAAATCAATGTATCAACGAAGGTGGATGAAGACTGGCGTAAGTATCTTAACGAGCAAAAAGAATCAGATATAGTAAAGATTATTGAGGAAGAAAAAATCAAGCCTGCGGAAACACGGAGGCTTATGGACAATGCTTTCCGTGATGGCGCTCTTAAGACAACCGGCACGGCAATAGACAGAATTATGCCTCCTGTATCACGTTTTGCAGGGGGTTACAGGGAAATCAAAAAACAAGGGGTTATTGAAAGACTTCTGAATTTCTTTGAAAGATATTTTGGTCTGCTATAAGGAATTTTATAATTTTTGCTATAATATAAATAATTCTTTAAATATATGCGAATTTGGCAGTTAATGCAGGTGAGAGTATGAAAAGTAAAATTGGGTACTTTTTATTGGTATTATCAGTGGTGTTTATGGTTATCGGGGCAGCAAGGGGCGAAGTTTTGGAGGTATTAAAAAAGGCCATAAACATTTGTTTGGAGTGTATAGGCATTGGGTAGGTTTAAAAGAAAATTTGTTCAGTCCTTTTCTGCCATACTCGCCAACAGCTATTTTAAGGGTTTCAGCAAGGGTACCATTTACCAGGGTAAACTAAAGTCTGTTTGTTTCCCGGGGCTTAACTGTTATTCCTGCCCCGGGGCTTATACATCCTGTCCCATAGGCTCTTTGCAGTCCGTGGCGGCCGGTATCAAGCATCAGATATCCTTTTATGTGCTGGGTTTTCTCATGCTTATAGGCACAATCGGCGGCAGGTTTGTATGCGGATGGTTATGTCCCTTTGGTTTGTTTCAGGAGCTGCTATATAAAATACCCGTTAAGAAAATTAAAATGGGCAGAGTATTCAATTACGGAAAATACTTTTTCTTAGTTGTTTTTGTTTTGGCAGCGCCTATTTTGCTGACAGATGATATCGGCCTTGGTCTCCCTTATTTCTGCAAATGGATATGTCCCGCCGGCACCTTGGAGGCAGGCATACCTTTGGCTATAAGGAATGAAGGAATAAGGGGGGCAATAGGCCTTATCTATTACTGGAAGATAATTGTTTTGGCCGCAGTAATTATTTTGTCAATGATTATTTCAAGGCCTTTTTGCAGGGCTGTATGTCCGTTGGGTGCTATTTATTCGTTGTTTAATTAAATAAGTTTTTATAGTATGGATGTTGACATGTCAAAATGCATAAAATGCGATATATGTCAGAAAAATTGTCCGGTAGATATAAGGATTTATGAAAATCCGAACAGCCCCGAATGTGTAAGGTGTGACAAATGTGTAGGCAAATGCCCTACAAAGGCTATTGAATCAGGATTTTTGAATTATAAGAGGAGGAATAGGATTGAGAAAAATTTGGATCATAGTTGTAATAATGATAGCAGCACTAAACCTATCCGCATGCGGTAAGAAAGTCGAAAATTTACCGGAGCAGGATATATCTGAAAAAGTTGAAACAGAAAAAGAAAATGGCGATGAAATAGAGGTAAATGCAGGGGATGAGGAGATAGTCGATACGGATAAAAAGGATACGGAAAAACAGGAGGAATCGCAAAAAGCCGTTCAGCCGGACAAAAATGGAGATAAAACAGGCAGCAGTGAGGTACCGGAAAAGCCTAAAGATGGGAAGTTTAAAATACCGGATTTTAAGACCGTTGATTTAGACGGTAATGAGGTTACAAGCGATTTTTTTGCAGAAAACAATCTTACTGTACTGTCGATTTGGACTACCACGTGACCTTCCTGCATTGCAGGCATTCCTGCGTTGCAGGAAAT
>JAAYKT010000108.1 GCA_012522255.1 Clostridiales bacterium | reverse complement strand
TTGATAAGCATAATGCAAGTAGTGTCTTAATAATAGCCTAAAATATAAATGGACTTAAAAATAAAAGGTGCTTCCGCACCTTTTATTTTACATCTTTTCGAATGAATCCTTATCCACTCCGCATAACGGACAAACCCAATCATCGGGAATATCTTCAAATGCAGTACCGGGGGCTATTCCGCCATCAGGGTCACCAACCTCAGGATCATAAACATAACCGCATACAGTACATACCCACTTATCCATATAAAAACCTCCTCATTTAAGATTGTAAAATGATTATACTATCTTATTATAAATGTTTCTATATTTTTCTAAAAGTTTTATAAATTTCTTTGTTAAGAAACTTACAACCAGTTTACAGGCATCTTCGCACAAGGGCCAAGTATGATAACGATTATGCGTTTATAAAACCTTCAGCACCTTTCCCAATCGTGTTATTCCTTCTACTATTTTATCCTCAGGCATATTGGAATAATTCAATCTGAAATGATTTTCATTTCCCGGATTAGGATAAAAAGAACCTCCGGGTACAAATGCCACTTTTTCCTCCAAGGCTTTTTGTAAAACGTCAGCTGCATCAATACCTTCGGGTAAAGTTACCCAAGTGAACAATCCGCCGTTGGGATAAGTATAACTCACATTATTCGTAAATTCCTGTTTCATGGTTTCTAACATCAGATCTCTTCTTTTTCTATATACCTTTATTATCTTTTCTATATGCGCATCTATATCATTTGTTTCAATATAAGTTGCAATTTCACGTTGTGACATGCTATTGGTTTGCAAATCCGCACCTTGTTTAACCAATACATATTTTTGAGTTATTTCCGGCGATGCTGCAACCCAGCCGAGTCTCAACCCGGGTGCAAATATTTTAGAAAAAGTTCCAAGATAGATTACCAAACCTTTTGTATCAAAACAACTGATAGGAGGATGCTTTTCTCCATCAAATCTCAGGTCCCCATATGGATTGTCTTCTACAACCGGTACATTATATTGCTCAGCCAATTCAACTATCTTTTTTCTTCTGTCAAGACTCATTGTAATACCGGTTGGGTTTTGGAAATCGGGTATAGTATAAATAAATTTTGCATTTGGGTTTTCTTTTAACGCTTTTTCCAATTCATCCATTTTCATACCGTCTTCATCCATTTTAACTTCAACAAATTTAGGCAAATAAGCCTTGAAGGCATTTAATGCACCCAAATAGCTGGGACTTTCACATATAATAGTATCTCCCTCATCAACAAATACCCTTGCACAAAATTCAAGACCTTGCTGAGATCCGCTTGTTATAAGGATATTTTCAAAACTTATATCAATACCTAACCTTCCAAGTCTTTCTGATATAATTTTTCTTAAAGGAACATATCCTTCCGTCGGACTATACTGCAAAGCAGCTTTCCCGTCAGTATCAAGAACTTTTAAGCATACTTCTTTAAGTGACTCTATGGGAAATAGTTCCGGTGCCGGCAAGCCGCCTGCAAAGGAAATAATCTCAGGTTGTTCCGTTAATTTTAAAAGCTCACGTATAGCGGATCCTTTAATATTGTCCATTCTTTTTGCATATTTAATTGCCATTTGTATATTACCTCCTATTTATTATTATCCATCTATCCTCATTTATTATTTTAGCTCATTGCTTATTCTTTTTCCATACATTAAAACGGTAAGTCATTATTTTACTAAAGTTACATCCATGTAATGATGATTTAGCACCCAAAAAGTCAGAGGCATTAGTGCTTAATTAAGATTGCACTTAAACTTGAGGCCTTTCAAAAAGTATATGTAAGGCGAAATCTTGAAAGGTTTAACGGAACTTTTTCTAAATCTGTGGACTGGCAGGGTGAATTTTATTTAACAAGGTTAAATCCTGTTATTTAAACAAATCAAAAACTCTCCTTCGATAAAATCTATTTATCTGAGGAGAGTTTTAATTATTTACCAAGTTCTTTCATTATACCGACTGAAGAACTCGTGCCAATTCTTGATGCACCTGCTTCAATCATTTCCATCATTCGTCTTAAGTCTCTTATTCCACCCGAAGCCTTAATACCCATAAAATCACCAACAATTTTTCTCATCAATTTTACATCTGAAGCCGTAGCACCTGACTTGGAAAAACCTGTTGATGTTTTTACATAATCAGCGCCTGACGTTGCACATATTTCACAGGCCTTAATTTTTTGATCATCATCAAGCAAACAGGTCTCTATTATAACTTTCAGCAATGCCCTATCTTTACAGACTTCATGAACAGCTTTTATATCTTTTTCTACATAATCATAATTTCCTTCTTTCAAAGCCCCAATATTCATCACCATATCAATTTCCATGGCACCGTTTTCTATTGCTTGCGCCGCTTCATATGCTTTTACTTCTTTACTTGTGGCTCCCAAAGGAAATCCTACGACTGTACAAACCTTAACATGAGAATCTTTCAAAAAATTCTTAGCAGCACAAACATAAAAAGAGTTGACACAAACAGAGGCAAAAGAATACTCTACTGCTTCTTCGCATAATCTTCTTATATCAGACGTAAGTATATCGGGTTTTAACAAAGTATGATCAATATAAGAAGCTAACCTTTTACCATCCATATAAATCCCCATACCTTTAATCCCTTATTATTTCTCCCAAGTCTCCGTTATTTACCCCTGCAGCATTCCCTTCTTCTATATCTATATGCAAATCAAGTGCAAATTCCGGGTGAACTCTTACAACTACGTTTTCAAAAACTAATGCTCTTTCGTCCCCGACTCTCACCTTTATCACGTCTCTATCTTTTAGTCCATATTTAGGTGCATCGTCAGTGTGCATATGCAAGTGCCTTGCAGCTACAATAACACCTTCTTTTATCTCCACCTGGCCTTTAGGACCTACTATAATTGCCCCCGGCGTTCCTGCTACGTTACCGGAAGCCCTTACCACGCCCTCAACCCCAAGAGCTCTGGCGTCAAACATTGATATTTCCAGCTGAGTCACCGGTCTTACGGGTCCAAGTATTCTTACACCTTTAATTGTATTTTTAGGTCCGACAATATCCACCTTTTCATCGCAAGCATATTGACCGGGTTGTGATAAATCTTTAACATTTGATAATTCGAGTCCTTTACCGTAAAGTACATCCAAATCTGCCTGAGATACGTGAATATGCCTGTTTGATAATGCCACCGGAACCTTATTTTCCATTGATTAATCCTCCTATCACACTTTCTTTATATTTTCGTAAACAGCTAACATTTAGCTAGTTTATCAAATAATAACTAAATTGATTCTATCTTAATTCTTTTTTACTGTCAAACTTGTTATAAATATATCATTAAAATACCAAGTTTTATTGTTACTGTTCACACTATAGCTTATCTATAATGGCAGGTATTGGAAACAATTAACGTGTGAACTGTAACATTTTATTCACCTAATGAAGAGTTTAATTCATCTAAAATTTCTTCAAGATCGATTCCATAGCGTTGGGCAACCTGCTCAACGGTCATGTATACTGCGCCGCCTCACCCAAAACATTTTATACCGAAGCTTTTAAACACACTTTCTAACTTAGGATTCTTAAGTAGTATATCGTCTATCACCATTTTTTCATTTATCATTGCCTCACCTCCTATTCCTGTTTACCAATTCCGTCCTCGTCTCTTAATAAAGGTTCTGTTACAACAACATGCTCAATATTCAAAGCATTTCCTTCAACACTGGGAAGAACCTTGCTTATTCCTTCAATTTCCGTCGTTGTGTTAGCCAATGATAGTAAAGTCATGTTTTCGCCTGCCGCACCTCCCCAATGAGTTGTATGCATTTCTTTCGAAAAATCCACATATAATGTATCTTTTTCAATTTCTATATTCAATATTTTTGTTTCATTAGGAATGGTAGGATAAAGGTTTTCATTTTGAGGCCCTTTAACCAATTCTTGCAACACCAAATCTATAAATTGTTCTTTTGATAAATTTTTTTCAAATGAGATTGTTCTTTTTTCAGGTACCACATACATGGCTTGAGAATCACCAAAATATAAGGTAATTTCAGCATTTGTAAACTCAGATAATTCTTCATTTTCGTTTTTACCTATTATATTACACCCACTGAAGATGAGAGTAATAACCAAAATAATCGTTAATATTCTCTTCATAGTTTTGCCTCCGTAGCAATTATTGTTTGAAAATATTATAACATACTATTTCTTCATTTGTATAAATAAAACAAATTATGCTTTCTCGATAATGAGTTTATCATTTTTTACTTTTATAACAGCTTCGTCTCCTGAAGCTATTTCGCCTCTTATCAGTGATTTGGCAATCAGTGTTTCTATATTTTTTTGTATATATCTTTTTATAGGTCTGGCACCATATACAGGGTCGAACGCTTTGACTATTATAAAATTTTTCGCCCTATCATCTATTGTAATAACTATCTCTTTTTCTTTTAACCTTTTCGCTACATTGTCAAACTGCAAATCAACAATTTTACTTACCTCTTCTTTTCCCAATGGACTGAAAAACACAATATCGTCAATCCTATTTAAAAACTCAGGTTTAAAATGAGCTTTCATTGCTTTCATAATATTTTCTTCTATATCCTTACCAATTGTTCCAAGGCTTTCCATTGAATTAAGAATGTCCATGCTACCAATATTGGATGTCATGATAATAACCGTGTTTTTGAAATCGACGATATGACCTTGGCTGTCTGTCAATCTGCCATCATCCAGTATTTGCAAAAAGATATTAAAAACATCCCTGTGCGCTTTTTCGATTTCGTCAAATAGTATTACTGAGTATGGTTTTCTCCTGACGGATTCCGTCAACTGCCCACCTTCTTCATAACCAACATAACCCGGTGGTGCACCTATAAGCCTTGACACTGCAAACTTTTCCATATATTCGGTCATATCTATTCTTATTATGTTTTCCTCAGAATCAAACAATGTCTCTGCCAAAGCTTTTGCAAGCTCAGTTTTACCTACTCCTGTAGGGCCCAAGAAAATAAATGAACCGATAGGCCTTTTAGGATCTTTTAGACCACTGCGCGCACGGATAACGGCATTTGTAATAGCAGTAACGGCTTTATTTTGCCCCACTACTCTTTTATGAAGTATCTCGTCAAGGCGTAAAAGTTTTTCCTTTTCATCCTCCACTAACCTGGCAATAGGAATTCCTGTCCATTTAGAGATTATCTCAGCTATCTCGTCCTCTGTCACTTCCTCCTTCAGCAGATGCTTGTCTTTTTGTATTGCTACCAAATTAACTTTCTCATCATTCAATTTTCTGTCCAAATCCGTCAATATTCCATATTTCAACTCCGCAGCCCTATTCAAATCATATTCAAGTTCGGCTTTTAAAATCTGTCCTTTTACTTTTTCTATCTCCCTTTTAATGTTTCTTATTCTTTTAATTCCTTCTTTTTCTCTTTCCCACTGGGCTCTTAAAGTTTCTTGTTGATTTTTAAGTTCTTTAAGTTCGTTATTCAACACTTCTTTCCTAATCACAGATTGTCTGTCAATTTCTTTATTCAATGCTTCTTTTTCGATTTCCAATTGCATTATTTTCCTTGTTATTTCATCCAGTTCGGAAGGCATGCTATCAATTTCCGTTCGTAGCATAGCCCCGGCCTCGTCAACCAAGTCTATTGCCTTATCCGGTAAAAACCTATCACTTATATATCTGTCGGATAGTATAGAAGCAGAAATTAGTGCACTGTCTTGAATCCTGACACCATGGTGAACTTCAAATTTTTCTTTTAACCCTCTTAAAATTGACACTGTATCCTCTACTGACGGTGTATCAATCAAAACAGGTTGAAATCTTCTTTCCAAAGCCGCATCTTTTTCGATATATTTTCTATATTCATCTAAAGTAGTTGCTCCTATGCAATGCAGCTCTCCACGTGCCAGCATCGGTTTTAGCAAATTGCCTGCATCCATTGAGCCTTCAGCTTTACCTGCGCCAACAATATTGTGTATTTCATCAATAAACAGTATTATCCTACCGTCAGAACTTTCTATTTCTTTAAGAACTGCTTTTAATCGTTCTTCAAATTCTCCCCTATATTTAGCTCCCGCTATAAGTGAACCCAAATCCAAAGAATATATGGTTTTGTCTTTTAAACCTTCAGGGACATCACCTACCATAATCCTTTGCGCCAAGCCCTCAACAACTGCTGTTTTACCTACTCCCGGCTCTCCTATTAGCATTGGGTTGTTTTTAGTTCTTCTTGATAGAATTCTTATTATACGTCTAATTTCCGAATCCCTCCCTATGACGGGATCCAGTCTTTCTCTCTTTGCATCTTCCACCAAATCTTTTCCAAACCGAGCAAGTGCTTCGTAGCTTTCTTCCGGGTTTTGGGTTGTAATTCTTTGGTTTTTTCTTATTAACGATAATGTTCTTAAAAACTTATCCTTATCTATTCCATATTTCTTTATTATATTTGAAGAAATTGTGTTAACTTCCTCAATTATCGAAAGATATAAATGTTCTACGCTAATAAATTCATCCTTAAATTTTCTTGCTTCCTCTTCGGCTTTAACAAAAATATTTTCGAATCTCCGCGATGCATATACAGATGAAGCATCACCGTAAACTTTTGGAAGTTTATTCAGTGCTTCATGCAAATCCTGATAGTAATATTCTAAAGGAACATTCATTTTTGTTAAAATCTTTTGTATTAAACCATCATCTTGCTGTATAAGTGACATATGCAAATGATCTGCATCTATTGTTTGATGATTAAGTTTCAACGCTAAATTTCGTGCTTCTGTTACTGATTCCTGTGCTTTTGCGGTAAGCCTATTTAAATCCATTATTATTCCTCCTTGACTTTGACCTTCTTTGACCTTATGTACTTAATATTATCTAATAATTGGTATAAAGTCAATATGTTTTAGACCTTTATTATTCTTTAATTTCTAAGTGTTTGTT
>JAAYKT010000107.1 GCA_012522255.1 Clostridiales bacterium | reverse complement strand
TGGGTATTCCTTTAGGGTCAAGATCCTTCGCTATGCTCAGGATGACATTTATTACAATAATTTTTGCAGTTCTTTTACTGCGGTTTCAAGTTGTACGTCTTTTATTTTATCGTTTATGGTTTTATCGTATAGTTCAAGGATTCTTTCCTGGTTTTTCTGGTTTAAAACCTGTACGCTGGTAAAACCGTTTTCTCTCAGAAGTTTGTTTGCGGCGGCTATGGTTTCTTTTCCCATGACTCCGTCCAGTCTGATTTTATAACCTAAGTTTATCAGTCGCTGTTGGATGCCATAGACGTTTATGTTTACGGAGCCGGTACGCATATAGCCTTCCGGGGTCACCGGGGCCAAGTCCTCCTGAGGCCTCATGGGTTCCACCACGAAATCCGGCTCTATGCCCACACCGTCTATATGGATTTTGTTTCTTGTCATGTATTCGGCTATGGTCAGTTTTATTCCTCCGCCGTTGGACAGGTAGGATATGTTCTGGACTGTGCCTTTTCCGTAGGTTTTGGTTCCTATTATTATGCCCGCTTTTGAGTCTTTGACTGCACCTGCCAAAATTTCTGATGCGGAGGCGGAACCGCCGTTTACCAGTACGGCAATTTTAAAGGGGGCTTCTTTGAGTTTTGAGTTATAGGTCTCGTTGTCTTTTTCTGTTTTTGCATCTATATGAACTATGGGGCCTTCGGGGATTATTTGCTGGCATATTTTTACCACGCTGTCCAGCAGTCCGCCGGGATTGCTCCTAAGATCTATTATTAGGCCTTTTTTGTTTTCCTTTTTATATTGGTCGATGATTTTTTTAAAATCTGCATTGGTGTGTTCGCTGAACTCCGTAAGTCTGATGTAACCGATGTTTTTGTTTTTTATTTCATCGGAGGATTTTTTGCCATAGGGGGTTTCTGTTTTTACGGATTCTATTTTTATTATGGCACGGGTGAGTTCGATGTATATGGTGTCCTGGGTGCCTGCTTTTATGATGCCTAATTTGACTTTTGTGCCGGTTTCGCCTTTTATAAGGGTGACGGCTTTGTCCAAGGCATAGTCTTTTATGTCCGTATCGTCGACGGATACTATTTTGTCACCGGTGTTGAGGCCGGCTTCGTGGGCAGGGGTACCTTCGATGGGGGACACTACGGTGATTCTGTCATCTCTGCGCTCGATGGATACTCCTATGCCACCGAATTCACCGCCGGTTAGTTCCATCAGTTCCTTGAATTCCTCAGGGCTCATGTAGTTGCTGTGGGGGTCAAGGGTTTTGAACATTCCGTCTATGGCTCCGCGGATCAAAGTTTCGTCATCAACATCCTTGTAGTAATCGGATTTGATGATCCCTATGAGAGATTGTATGGTGTCTATGTTGTCCGTTGTTTTAGCCGGTGCGGTGTATGCGGCCAATGGAATTATCAAGGTTAAGGCTATTATGATTGCGATTATATATTTTCTTTTATGATTCATGTGAATTCTCCTTTATTATGGGCGCTGGGCTTACGGGCGCCAGGCACTGGGTGTTGGGGGATTAGGGTAGTTCTTTGGGGTCAGGATCCTTCGGCAAGCCTCAGGATGACATTTACACGGAGGCAGGGATGGGTACCGGTCACCGCTTACCGATAATTTTTAATTTATTTCAATTATAACCGTAGTGAGGCATTATTTCAATATGGCGTTTTAGGAAGCAGTCAGCCAAATGAATTCATTGATAACGCCGCTTTGCATGTGTTAATATTATAATATAAATTTGGCGGGCGGGAGTTTGATTTTTCTATTGAAAGGGTATACTTTTTATGGCATATCAAAAGTTGCCAAAAGGTTTTGGTTATGTTTTTTATTTTACTTATTCGCGCATAGTTTTTTAAGTATTTTTGAGAGGGTATTATTATATGAAGCGTTTCAGTTTAATTTATAAAATCATCATTATATATATAGTTGCGAATTTGATTATCTTTGTGCCCCTGAACAGGTATATTTTTAAAAATATCGACAGTTTTTATACTTTTTTTCAAAACAGTAATAGGCTGTTTAAATATGATCAAATGCCGAATCTCTCCATGAAGTCCCATTGGATCAACGATTATAGGGATGCCGGCGATAATATTATTGTGGTGGGGGATTCCACTGTTGAGGATTTTTATGTGAAATATGAGGATTCCATTTGCGGACTTTTGGATAGGAGGCTTTTTAATGATGAGAGGCCTCATGTTTTTAATTTTGGCAGCAGCGGCACGAAATCCGTTTATGTTATGGAAAGGATTAAAAAGGCCGCTTCTTATAACCCGGACCTTATAATATGGCAAATGGGGGCGGGGAGTTTTACGGAGATTGAGTGGGCTTTTCCTTTTGATGCAAAGGGCTTTGACATTAGCCTGGGGGGGAATTTACCGGCGGCGTATAATAATGTTTTTAAGATAAATAATGAAAACGGCTATTTTATTTCCCGAGAGCTTCGGAGCAGTTTGGTGCCTTTACATAGATATAGCGATTTTTATCCGATTCTTGTTGATGGGCTGAAGGCGAAGAGCGTAGGCGTGGCTCCGGCTTTTCCCAATGAGAGACATATGACAGTGCAGATAGGCGATGTGAAGGTGACGGAGAAGTTTTATGGCATTCCCTTTGATGAGTCAACGCGATATTTTGATGTGGTGGGTGAGGTTTGCAAGTTTGTGACGGATAGGGGAATTGGGCTTATGATTTATATCGCACCCATCAACCAAAGCATTATGAACCAAAAGTATGAAGCCGGATATTACGATAAGTTGTATGATGTGGTTAAAAATTATGCGGATGCTTATTATGTGCCGGTTTTGAATATTTATAATGTTGTCCCTGATGAGCTTTTTATTGACGGTGGACATTTGAAAGAAGAAGGGGATAGTATTGTAGCCGGAAAACTTTACGATTTTGTGGTGGAAAACTTTCCTAAAGTGGCGGGGGATTGAGTAGGTTCTTCGCTACTCAATGACATGAAGGGTTTCGAAGGACTCCCGCCAAACTGTGTTTTATTGGAGGTACTGTTTTGTTGATTAACAGTGTGAAGCTTTTAGTTAGGTTTTTGCCTGTGCACACCATTGTGGTTTTTACTTTGGTGGGGCTTTTGCTTTATTATGTTTTGAAAGCGCAAAAGGCTAAGACAGTTTTTTTGGCGTTTTGGGGTTTTATTTTTGTATGTTTATACGGGCATCCATCTTTTGCTTTTTTGACACTGATGCTCACTGTTTTGGTTTATTTGGTCGCCAAAAGTTTTGTTAAAATGAAGAACGGTTTTGGGAAAAAATCTTTATTGTTTTTGGGAATTGTTTTTTATATCGGAGTGCTTTTTTTATTTAAATATCCGTTTTTAAAGGCACGATTGCCGTTAATGCTGCAGGTCAAGGCTTTGGGCATTTCCTATTTTACCTTTAAGTTTTTGCATGCGCTGATTGATACATATAGAGGAAGAATCAAGGAGCTGGATTTTGCTACATTTTTGGCTTTTGTATTTTTCTTCCCTACGTTTTCGGCGGGGCCTATTGACAGGTATATCAGGTTTTATAGAAATTTTAATGAGATAGATGTGAGTGGCGGTGCTGGCGGGAATACGGGTTTGGCAGGGGATAGCGTGAAGTTGAACATAGATATCGGTGTGAGCCGCATCATTTTTGGGCTTTTTAAGAAGTTCATTATTGCGGATAAGACGGGGATTTTGATAGCAAAGATTGCACCGGACGTTCTGGCGGCGCCGAGGGCGGTTTTGTGGGCTGTTGTGTTTTTGTATTCTGTCAGGATTTATTATGATTTTTCCGGATATACGGATATTGCTATAGGCCTGGGAAGGCTGTTTGGGTTCAAGGTGCCGGAGAATTTTAACAGGCCTTATTTGAAGCCGAATATCGTTTTGTTTTGGCAGAATTGGCACATGACGCTGACCTCCTGGCTCAGGGAATATTTGTTTATGCCACTTGGAAAGCTGCTTATTGGGTTTTTGGGTGCGGGGCATACCTGGATCATAAACGGGATTTGTCAGTTGGTGACTATGGCTGCCGTAGGTATCTGGCATGGGTCAACGATGGGATTTTTGATATGGGGGCTGTACCATGGAGCGGGGCTGGCGCTGTACAGGCTCTATGCGGATTTGCTTAAGCGATATGGCTCCGAGAGGTTCGTGGATAGGTTGAATGAATCAAGATTTGTCAGGTATGGAAGCACGGTTTTGACTTTTATTTTTGTAAGCATAGGATGGGTGTTTTTCAGCTATAGGTGGGACACGGCTATCAGAATTGTAGTGAAGATGGTAGGTATGTAGCGGGGGGGACCAGGGGGACGGTTCTCCTGGTCGGTTTTAGAAGTGGAAAGCAGAAAGTAAAAAGCCATGACTCCATACAAAAACAAATGCTTGGCTATTGTCCAGTAATCCTCAGCGCCCAACCCTAATGCCAGAGTCAAGAGGCAAGAGGCCAGTGGCCCATATCCTAACAGCTAACAGCTAACAGCTAACACCTAAACATCGGAGGATAATTATGAGTGGAATAAAAAATGAATGGTTAAAAGCAATGATTTTATTTATAATGTTATATATGGTGCTGGCATTCGGAAATTTCGGCACCGGATTTCAATATGTGGGATTTTAATAAAAAACATATCTGGATGCGGGTATTGGGGGGCAATACGTGAGATTTTAGCATGGAGGGAAATGGATTGGACAGAAAAGCAACAATTAAAGAATTTTTATTGAAAAACATTATTAAAGGGAAGAAAGATATCACCTACGATGATTCCTTGATTAACAGCGGATTGGTTGATTCCTTTGGAATTTTGGAACTGGTTTTTTTTATAGAAAACACTTTTGGAATCAGAGTCGAAGATTATGAAATTTTAGATGCTGAGGCAGATACTATAAATAAAATAGTGGCACTATTAAACAAAAAATAACAAACAGATTTTTGTAGCATTAACTTAGGCGCTGATTTTCATAATGTGTATTTCTTATGAGTAATGGCTCTATGCCTTGGGATGACATTTCGCAGACTTATAGGTTTTTGATTAATCAGTACATGGTTAAGCTTTTATAAAATATAAAGAAATTGAGTTTGTGATGAAACAAACCTAAAGATAATACTGCCGTGAGAACCGTTTTTACGGTTTCCCCGGTGGTTTTCAAAGGAGGACTGACTATGCAAAAGCAACCGCAACAAAAGCGACCAGGAGAACCGTCCCCCTGGTTGGCGACCGGGAGAACCGTCCCCCTGGTTGGTAAGGCGGCGCATTTGCTGTCACGAATGGGCATTAAAAAGGGTGACAGGGTCTTTATTTATTTGAATCGATGCCCCGAAACCTTCTATTTTGCCCTGGGGATTTTAAAATTAGGTGCCGTCTATTGCCCCTTGTTCCCTTCCTTCGGGCCTGATGCCATAAAGGAAAGATTTAACGATTGCGGCGGTTCTTTGATTATTACCGAGAGCAAACTGTCGGAAAATGTCGAAGATTTCCCTTGTATCGAAATAGATAATGAGGATTTTCGTAAAAAGTTTTCATCCATGCCATCGGAATTTGCATCCCCACCTCTAACCGACGACGATATAGCCATTATCCACTATACTTCCGGCACCACGGGCAAACCAAAGGGTGCCGTTCATTGCCGGGGAGCCTTGAAGGGTCATACTGAGACTGCCAAGAGTGTTCTCGGCTTGTCTAAAGGCATTAAGTATTGGTGTACGGCGGATCCCGCATGGGTTACCGGAAGCAGCTACGGCATTTTCGGACCCTTAGCGGTGGGAGCTGATATTTTGATAAAAGACCCGGGAATAAGGGCAAGTCAAATCATGCAGTCTTTAGAGGAGAATGAGATTGAGGTGTGGTATACGGCGCCGACTTTACTCCGTATGCTTATGAGGCAAAAGGTTGATTTTGAAAGATGTGATCTTAAACATTTAAAAAAGATCTTCAGCGTAGGCGAGGTTTTGAGTCCGGAAGTCTATCATTGGGCTAAGGAAAACTTAGGCCTGCCTATTTACGATACTTGGTTTCAAACGGAGACAGGCTCCATTATGATTGCAAATACAGGTGATTTTCCCGTAAAGCCGGGTTCTATGGGTAAACCTATAGATGGTATTAATGCTATTATATTAGATGATGAATATAATATTGTCGCCCCGGGCGTGACAGGGCATTTGGCAATCAAAACACCCTGGCCTTCAATGTTTCGTGGTTACTGGGGGAATACCGAAAAGTATAACAGCCGTTTCAAAAATGGTTATTATATCACCGGGGATCTGGCTTATAAGGATGAGGAAGGATATTTTTATTTTGTTAGCAGAGAAGACGATGTGATAAACACGGCGGGGCATTTGCTGAGCCCCTATGAGGTGGAATCAGTCCTTGTGACCCATCCGTCTGTTTTGGAGGCTGCGGTGGTTGGGATAAATGATGAGCTGATGGGTGAAGCGGTAAAGGCTTTTGTTGTTCTAAATGACGGTTATGAACCTTCTGCGGAGCTGCAAATGGAGTACAGAATGCTTCTTAGGAACAGGCTTTCCCCTTATGCATCACCTCGGGAAGTGGAGTTTGTTGAAAGTATTCCGAAAACGGAAAGCGGGAAGATCATCAGAAGATAGCAACCAGGGGGGGCAACCTGGGGGACGGAACCAGGGGGACGGTTCTATTGGTCGCTTTTTGAGAGTTCGGTGCTGAATACACAGAAAATGCCAGGAAAGTGCCAATAAGTTCTAAAGTTCGGTGCCGGGTACACATAATTACCGGATACACCTAATTAAATGAATGGAGGGGTTTTTATGAATTATAATGAGGTTTTGGAAAACGCAAGAAAGAACATGGCCGGCAGATGCTTGGTCTGCAAGGAGTGTAACGGTGTCGCCTGCAAGGGTGTTATCCCCGGCCCCGGTGGCAAAGGCAGCGGTTCTTCTTTTATCAACAATTATCAAAGATTTAAAGAACTGAGGATAAATATGGATCTGGTTTATCGCAGGACAGGCATAGATACCAATATTGAACTTTTCGGCAGAACTTTTAAATATCCCTTTTTTGCTGCCCCCATTTCTGCGGTGGAGATACACTATCCCGGATACTTTAGCGAATACGAATACAGTGATGCTGTGGTAAAGGGGTGCAAAGAAGCAGGTGTCCTTGCTTTTACGGGAGACGGAGAAACGAAGGCTTGTTTGCTGTCCGGCCTCGATGCCATAAAAGCCGTAGGCGGAGTCGGTGTGCCGACAATAAAGCCCTGGGGTGTAAAGGAAGTTAAGGAAAAAATAAAGATGGCCGAAGACGTGGGTGCAGTTGCCATCGCCATGGATATAGATGCGGCGGGTCTGCCTATTTTGGCTACAGAAAGGGAGATCGGCCCAAAACCCATAGAGGATCTAAGGGAATTAGTAAATTCTACAAAGCTCCCTTTTATCGTTAAAGGTATCATGACTCCGGACAGCGCCGAAAGGGCATTGGAAGCGGGAGTTTATGGTATTGTTGTTTCAAATCACGGCGGAAGGGTTCTGGATAATACTCCGGGAACCGCTGAGGTGTTGCCGGAAATAGCAAAACGTGTTGGCGGTAAAATGAAAATTTTCGTAGACGGCGGTATAAGAACAGGCCTCGACGTATTTAAAGCATTGGCTTTAGGCTCCGATGCGGTTCTTATCGGCAGGCCTTATGCTATCGCAGCCTACGGCGGCGGTGCCGAGGGTGTGGCAATGTATACGGAAAGAATCGGAACAGAATTTGCCCAAACTATGGTAATGACGGGCAGACAAAGCCTTACGGAAATCGATTCCACGGCATTGTGGAAGTAGCGGCAGGCCAGGCGACCGGGGGGGCGACCGGGGGGGACGGTTCTATTGATTGCTATCAAAAAGCAACCAACAGAACCGTCCCCCCGGTCGCTCCCCTGGTCGCTATGTTTTGAAAATGAACTCCGTGCCTTCTCCCTCCACGCTTTTGACGGATAAGCTTATGTTATGCCTGTCAGCAATCTGCTTTGCAATTGCAAGACCAAGGCCGGTGCCTTCCTTATTTTCCTTGGATTTTACCTTATAGAACCTCTCAAATACATAAGGCAAATCATCTTTGGGGATGCCGGGGCCTTTATCCATTATGCTGACCATCTTATCTTTTAAATAAATTTTCACAGAACTGCCGGATGGGGCAAACTTGATTGCATTGTCCAAGATGATAAAAAACATTTGACGTAACCGCCCGTAATCCCCAAGCAAAGTGCAAACGTCCCCGTCAAATTCCTTGACTATTTCTATATCTTTTGATTTGGCCATGTTTTGTGCACCTCTTATGACATCATCCAAAACAACGCACAAATTCAAATTATTCATTTCGATTTTAAAATCCAAATTTTGCAATCGGGAAAGATCCAAAAGATCATTAATCAACCTTTGCAGATAAATACTTTCATTTAGAATTTGTCCATGGTATTCCCTTACTCTTTCCTCATCGGTAATAATTCCATCCCGCAAAGCTTCCAAAGAGCCGCGGATTACCGTAACAGGCGTTCTCAGTTCATGTGAAATATTTGCTATAAAATCATTTCGCAGTTTGCCCAATTTCTCACTCTCTTGGCTTGCAAAACTTAGCTTATCACTCAATGTATCGATAGCTTTTGCCAGCTCACCTATTTCGTCATGTTGGTCTATCTTTGTTTTGACTGCATAATTACCTTGGGCCAATTCTACAGCGGAGTCCTTCATTTTGTTCAGCGGCTTTGTAAAAGATAAAGCAAGCAAAGCTGATAATGCTATGGAAAGAAGCAGTGCAACGAAAAGGCTTATGAGAAGTATTCGAAACCCCTGATAAACAGCCCCAGTCAAGCCTTGCACCGGTGAGTGCAGCAACAAGGCCCCGACAACCTTGTCCCGCAGCATTATGGGCATTCCCAGTGTCAATGTGGGGTTTTCCATCAATGTGCCAAAGTCTTCGCTGTATGTGGTTTTTCCCTGAAAAACTTCTTTTACAACCACCTCGGCATCTTGGGGCAAATCCGTATAATTATAATTCCTGTTTGACATCCTTCCTATGGTTATCAAATGCAGTTCATCATCTACAATCCACACATCAGCCATGGCAATTTCATCCAAAAAACTAAAATAAGACCCATACTGGCCTTTGCCCATACCCATACCATGGTTTCCGCCCTCTAAAAATTGAGAAATTGTAGAGACAATGGCAGATGCCCGCTTTTCCATATCAGTTTTATGAAATTCCATAGTATGTTTCCTGAAGAGTGTTAAAAACATGCTTCCAATTATAAGGGAAAATAAAAGCAAAGCAACGGAGAAATATGCGATTAGTTTGGCAGCTATTTTGTTTTTCAATCAATTCACCTCGAATTTGTAGCCCACGCCCCATATGGTTTTTATTTGCCATTTATCATGTTCATATATATCCAATTTTGTGCGAAGCCTCTTTATATGAGAGTCTACTGTTCTGCTATCGCCGTAATAATCATATCCCCAAAGCATATCAAGTAGATTATCCCTGGAAAATACCCTGTTTGTATTGGAAGCAAGGGTCCACAGGAGCTCCAATTCCTTTTTGGTAAGAGACAAATCCGCATCATCAATAGTTGCCGTGTAATTGTCCAAATTTATTTCCAAATTGTCGAATTTTAGCGTTTGCTGTTTTTGTCCGTCTTCAAGCCTCCTGAGTATTGCCCGAACCCGAGCCATGACCTCCCCAGGGGAAAAAGGTTTCACTATATAATCATCGGCGCCTATGTCCAAGCCCATTATTTTTTCAAAATCCTCTCCCCTTGCTGTGATCATGATTATAGGGACGTTGGACGACTTTCTGATTTCTCTGCAAACCTCAAAACCGTCAATTTTGGGCATCATGACATCAAGAAGGATAATATCCGGTTGCCGCATTTTAAAAAGCTCCAAAGCCTCAGAACCGTCTGTAGCAACGATGGGCTCGTATCCTTCTTTTTTTGCATATTCCTCTAATATGGATATTATCTGCCTGTTATCGTCTGCTATCAAAATCTTTGCCATAAAATCACCTTACCAATTTTTCATAATTATAGCATATAGTTTTATTATAAAACAAATTCCATTACCGGAAGCAATTATTTAGTTGCTTATCAAATTACAGTTTAAATTGTGAATGCGGATATAAGCTACTTGTGTAATGCGGAGGCAATACAGTGTAAAAGGAAAATCATTCAAAATCTTTACCCGATTTTAAATTTTTCAAAAATATCAAAACAAAAACATAATTTTGACACAATTAACGGTTAATATATAATCACACGCAGGTAGGATTTTATGGAGGTGATTGAAATGACAAAACGAAAAGTAATGGTGATGATTGGAATTTTGGTGCTTGTGATCAGTGCCGGTTCAATTATGGTGTTTGCGGCTGCTTATAATTCCCCTGCTGAGGTTTTAGCAGCAGTTACTGGAAAAACCGTTGATAAGGTTGTCGCAGAAAGGCGTGAAACCGGCAAAACCTACGGCACAATGGCAAAGGATGCAGGTAGTTTGGAAGAGTTCAGAAAAGAAATGTTGGAAATGAAAAAAGCCGTATTACAAGATAGGGTCAAAGACGGCACAATAACACAAGGGAAGGCTGACGAGATTTTATCCCGCATAGAAGAGAATCAATTGAACTGTGACGGCTCAGGATGCATGATGGATGGCGAAAGAATGGGAATGGGCTTTGGAAGAATGGGCATGGGTGGCCGACTCAACGGCGGACAGTTCAACGGCG
>JAAYKT010000106.1 GCA_012522255.1 Clostridiales bacterium | reverse complement strand
TTAATAAAAACCCGTGGAAACAATAACAATAATAATTTTCCTATGCTTGTTTAACTGAAAATGCTGATAAACGAAGGTTTTTATAAAAATATCACATTTGATATTTAATTGATGAAAGCTTATAATTGCATAAGAATTAAAAATAAGAGGTGTTATCGATGGAAACAGTAACTTCCGACGATGAAGACAGTAGTGACTATATACTGAAATTATGGAAGTATAAGAAAGAAATTTCAATTAACATCGTCGAAAAAGGAGTTAAGATTGGTTATATTGAAGGTATATTGTTAAATGTGAATAATATACTTAATGAACTGAAGAGCGAGGAAGCGCTAAAAATTCTTGAATTCACAGACAAGGAAGACGAGGAGGAAGTAAAAAACTTTTATATTCAGGTTTTATCTAAAAATGATTTCGGGGCGAAGGCTTTTTATATCACCGAGCTTTTTATAGAGAAAGAATATAGAGGCAAAGGCGTAGGAAGCAAAATCTTTGAAATACTGCCCCAGTTCCTTAGAAAAATTGATTTGGACATAACGTGTATATATCTGATGCCGGGCCCTTTAGAAAGAGTCAACGGTAAAGTAAAGTATATTATGAATCCAAAAGATGAGCAGATGGTTGCTTTGAAAAACAAATTAATCAGATTTTATGAATCTGTTGGATTTAAAAGAATTAACCAAACTGATTTCTTTATAGAAAAAATTTCATAACATAGTCTAGTTTGAACCCGCTGCAAAGCGGGTTTTTACTTCTTTTTTTTTTGCAAGAAACATACATTATCTTTTGATATATAATATGTTATACTTTAAAATACAAAACTAAATACATGCTTGCAATGAGACGATTACAGGGGCAAAATCACGCCACTGCAAAGCAGGTCAGTCAAGGTAAAAATTACGGAGGTTAACACCATGAAAAGAATAGATGAACGTGATACCATGTTCGCCAGAATGAGCCTAAAAAAAGGAACCCGGCAATACGAAGATTATTATTCGCGAAATAAAGATAAAAAAGCATTAGATGATGAAATCAGAGAAAGGCCAAATATATGCGGCCCGGGAACCGCAACATACAGTGAAGTAAATTCACCTATTGCCGATGCAAATTTTTTATTTTTAGAAGACATAAGAAAATTTTCCGAGGGCGAAATAAACCCCAATAAAGTCGATGTTTCAAAGGAAGAAATGACAAAAAAACTAAAAGGTCTCACCCTTCACTATGGTGCCGCCCTTGTGGGGATATGCGATATGAAAGATTATCATTATTACAGCCACAGAGGCAGGCATGCAGAAGTTTATGGTGAGGAGGTTTATTCGGAAAAACATAAATGGGGAATAATCTTTGCAGTGGAAATGGACAAGGAAATGCTTAATAGATCCCCACAGCTTGCAGAGGTAATAGAAACATCCAATATATATGTAAAAGCCGGAATTATCGGCATGCAATTGTCATATTACATCAGGCTATTAGGTTATGATGCACGAAATCATATGGATGCTAATTTTTTGGCAGTGCTTCCTCTTGTAGCAAGGGATGCCGGCATAGGTGAAATCGGCAGAAACGGTATACTTACAACCAAAGAATACGGTTCAATGGTCAGACTGGGCCTTGTTACAACTGAATTGGAACTCATACCGGATAAACCTAAGGAATTTGGTTTACAAAGATTTTGCGAATTATGCGGGCTTTGCTCCAAAACTTGCCCCGGCAAGGCTATCCCCATAGATGACAAAAAGAATATAGATGGTCACCTGAGATGGCAAATAGTACAGGAAAACTGCTATGGTATCTGGAGAAACATAGGGACTGATTGCGGTATTTGTATAAGCAGCTGCCCCTTCAGCCAAGGTGTAACAGAAGAATTAATAGATTCTGACGAAAAGATTCAAGAAATCTTAGAAAGCCACAAAGAAAAATATAAGGTCAGACCTTATATAAGAGAAGCCCCCGAATGGTTGAAATAAATACTTGTTTTGCAAAAATTAAGAAGGTTATTTATTACATTTTAGCGAATTATTAAGAAAATGATGTTACCGTTTGCGCAACACCTGATTTTTTATAATGTCATGGACTTGTAAAATACAAAATTATTGTTACTCCACGCTATTATTTTGTAATATGACCTATTCGTGTAAACCGTAACAAATCAATTTGTAAAGGGGAGTGAAAAATGAGCTTATTAAAAAACTTAGGCAACAAAGCCATGAGTACCGCAAAAGTGGTAGGCAGCAAATCACAAGAGATGGTGGAAGTAGGTAAACTAAAAATACAAATAAACCAGTTGGAAAGTGATATAACTAAGTCAAAAACAGAAATAGGTGAAATCGTTTATAATTCCCATGCTAATGAGCAAGTACTTGATGAAGAACAAGTCGTCACCCTTTGCAACAATATTGATGCCAAATATAGTGAGATTGAACAACTTAAAGAAAGAATTCAAGATGTAAAAGGTAACTGATAAAGGGCCCTGACGGCCCTTTCTTTTTATTCAAACACTTCTCTTATGCTTTTTCCATAGGGCGGATATAATACCCCTTTTTCGGTAATGATTGCGCTTATCAATTCCGCTTCCGTCACGTCAAAAGCAGGGTTGTATGTCTTGATCCCTTGAGGTGCCATAGGCTTCGTATACCAAGCTTTGTAAATTTCTTCCCCGGGTCTTTCTTCTATTTTTATGTCTTTCCCTGTATCCGTATCAAGGTCAATTGTGGATAATGGTGCGCAAACATAAAAAGGTATGTCATAATGTTTCGTAAGAATAGCTACACCGGTGGTGCCTATCTTGTTGGCCGCGTCACCATTGGCTGCGACCCTGTCACATCCGACAAAAACCGCATTCACCCACCCTTTCTTCATAACCATAGACGCCATATTATCGCATATAAGCGTGACATTCACACCGGCTTTGCTTAACTCCCAGGTTGTTAGGCGGGCACCCTGGAGCAAGGGCCTTGTTTCATCAGCGAAAACCTTGAAATTGTATCCCCTTTCCTGACCAAGGTATATCGGCGCCAAAGCCGTTCCGTACTTTGACGTAGCTATTGTTCCCGCATTGCAATGGGTTAATATCCCCATATTTGGCTTTAAAAGAGCCAGGGCATGTTCCCCGATATTCTTGCAAACTTTTTCATCCTCATCTTTTATACTTACTGCCTCATCGAGCAAAGCTTTTTTTATCTCATTTATGGATTTTTCTTTGTTATGCAATATACACTTTTCCATCCTGTCCAGCGCCCAAAACAAGTTTACGGCTGTAGGCCTTGCCGAGGCAATAAAACTTTTTATTTCGCTAAACTCCCTGTAAAAGCTGTCAAAGTCAGTTGCTATACTGTCGTTGACACATACATAAATTCCGAATGCTGCCGCAATGCCTATGGCGGGGGCGCCCCTAACCTTAAGTTCATATATGGCATCCCATATGCTCTCTTTGTCCTTCAATCTTATATACTTTTCTTCATTGGGCAGCAAGGTTTGGTCCAACAGTATCAGTTCATTGTTATGAACATCCAATTCAACCGGGGTTATATTCAATATCTCCAAAACATTTACCTCCCAACAACCATCATTGCTATGGCAATACTTAATTAGATTTTTCTATATTTAACTACAGCAATGTTGCAATAAATCAAAAAGTATACCCATCACTACGCTTTTATCCTGTTTTCAGTATAGCACTTGCAATCCTTTTTTACCAACAGAATGCCTGATACCTTTTACTATATGAACTATGGTTTACCCATGTCTGCAAATTATTGTATTAGATGTGATTGCCAGGTCGCATATATTGTCCACACATGGCAAACACATGTAAATCCTCTATTGACAATGTCATGATAAAGTTATAAAATAACTAAGTAATTCTTAAGGGTTTATTATTATAACAAATAGGGGGATAAAATTGAGTAACGTGGTTGTGGCAAAATTCGGGGGTAGCTCTTTAGCCGATAGC
>JAAYKT010000105.1 GCA_012522255.1 Clostridiales bacterium | reverse complement strand
TGCTTGTTTGAGTGGGTAAATTCCTGGAAGTTCACATTATTATTAAATTTTAAATTTTTATGAGTAATCCCTCGAAAACTGATTAAAGGTATCAAGGTCTTGTATAACGCTTCTGATGGCAGCTTCCTTATCTCCATCCTTGAGCGCTACTATTATCTTGCTATGGTTGTCTTTTATTGTTTTTTCCATTTCTATTCTTTCTTCTTCTGATACGCTATCCATATATTGTCTTAGATAATATACATACACCCTATAGCTTTCTTGCCTCAATAATGTAAGTAATTTGAGCAAAGTCTCATTACCAGATAAATTCGCTATATATAAATGAATGTCCATTCCATATTTGAAAATATTATTAACATCACTGCTTCCCACACTATCGCTTAAGGTCTGATCAAGTCTGCTTAAGTAATCTAAATCGCTTTGCTTAATATGTTTTAAAGCCTCACTGATTGAATAAGATTCAAGAATTTTTCGGACTTCATAGATCTCTTTAGTTTTCCTTACAGACAAAGATGTGATTTGCACACCTTTTTTGGGAATTATATTTACCAATCCTTCTCCGCTTAAAATATTCAATGCTTCTCTTACCGGTGTTCTGCTGACACCTAACTCATTTACGATATTTTTTTCAAAAATTAATTCTCCCGGTTTGTAAATACAATTCAATATTCGATCTTTTAAAACATCATAAACTTTACCAATAGCTATACGCTTAGACACTTATAATGACCTCTCAATTCAATTAATCTATTTTGAACCATGGCTTGCCTTAGCATTACAATTTGATTATATCATATTCCTTATTAATGTCTAAATTTTTCACTTTAATCCTTTTCTTTTAACCAGCCATGCTTTTATATCTTTCATCAAAATATCTACATCCTCTATTTTCATCATATATATCAGAACCAGATATGCCAACCCGCCTATTATCATAGATACGAAGAGGTTAATCTTATAATCCAAAGTATTGCCAAAGGTTTTATACGCGTACTTTGCAATAAATCCCATTATCAAAGAGGAGGCAAGAATTTTTAGAAAAGAAATGCTTATGTCCTTCATGCCGAAGGGTCCTATTTTTTTCTTGAGGCTTATAAATAGCAAAACAGTGCAAAACAGTGCCGCAATACTTGTAGCCAATGCCAAACCGCCAATGCCTAAAAACTTTGATAAAATGATATTCAGTACAATATTCATTACCATAGCGATAAAAGCATTAATCATGGGTGTTCTCGTATCCTGAAGTGAATAAAACCCCCTTGACAATACTTCCCTTAGTCCAAAGCCCACCATTCCTACGGAATAAAAAAATAAAGCGTAGGATGTTAAGCCTATGGCTTTAGCATCAAAGGCTCCTCTCCCGAAAAGCAAGGATACTATAGGTTCAGCAAATATCATCGATATTATTGTCGCGGGCACAACAAGCAGATTGCTTATGGTCACCGATTCCTTAAGTGAAAGCTTTACTTTTTCTATATCATTCTCCGCGGCCATTTTTGAAATCTTGGGATACATGACAGTGGCGATAGATGCAACATAAATACCCTGCACGAATCCGTTAAGCTTATTTGCATAGTATAGTGCTGAAATACCCCCTACTACTATACGGGATGCCAAAGTTCTGTCTACCAGCCAGTTTATCTGATTTGCAGAATTTCCTATTATCACCGGTAACGCCTGTTTACTCATTTTTATAAAATGACTGTCTTTTAAATTAAAAACCAAACTATATCTATAACCTTTTTTATATAAGGACGGTATCAAAAAAACTACTTGAGATGCAGCCGCCAATACACTTCCTATGGCTAATATCATAACATTGAATTTGGAGCTTAGCATTATGGATACAATTATTATAAAGTTTGAAACGAAGCCCAAAACCGTGGGCAATATAAAGCTGTCTTTTAACTGGAGGTAACTTCTGAATATATATCCTATTGCCGTAAAATAAATCCCCAAAATACTTACTTGAGTAAAAACCATGGCTGTCTTCAAAGTCTCTCCGGTAAAACCGGATGCAAAGAGCCTACCACAGGTTCAGTAAATAACAGCACTATAAAAACCAAAATGGTTGAAATTATGATAAAAACATTTGTAACATTATTTGTAAAATCAATTCCTGATTTGTAACCTTTCTTTCTCAAAACATCACTATATATAGGGATATAGCAAGTGGAAAGTCCCGCACCTATGAATCCGAACAAGACTGCGGGAATGGTCTGGGAAATGAGATAAGCATCGCTTATGTTTGTGGCACCAAAAAAATAGGAAAGTGTCAGTTCCCGGGCTAAGCCTATAACCTTTGCAACTATTGTAAGTATCATCAAAACAAACACTGTTTTTTTCATGCATATTCCCTCACGTATTTATGGTTTTACATAATAATTTTAAAAAAAGATCTGTAAGAATTGTGGATATTTACATTATACCCTATTTTGTTTCAAATGCGACATGCTTGACCGATTTTGTAAATGATCACCCTCTTAATTTTGATTGCACGAACCGCATGTATCTGTTGTAATCCACTGAAACATATTATAAAAGTATGCTATAATCAAATGTATTGGTTAATTTATGATCGCAAACATCAGTATCTACTGTTTTTGAAAGTTTTTTTCTTTAAATTGCATTAATTATAATATAGATATTTTTTAATAATATAATAATACAGGTGATTATTATATGAATGGGTTTGTTAAACCATATTATCAATTATTATATTTCATAACTTCATTATTTTTTATGGAAAGTGTACTTAGATATACTACATCAGATAGTTTTTTTACAGTAGGTTTGCTTTTCTCTTGTATCTTTTCCATACTTTATGGTGCCATTATTTATTTTATTTGTATCTTTTATAATGATAAAACAAATTATATGCTTTCTTATATTTTTCTTTTGTTTTTCTCCATTATCTTTGGTTCACAGCTTATTTATTTTAAAGTTTTTAAAACCTTTTACACCATCTATTCCGCATCAAATGTTTCGCAAATAGCGGAATTTTGGAAAACGATTTTTATTGTGGTAGCCGTTAATTTACCTAAGCTTTTGCTTATTTTTTTGCCCCTGTTTCTTTTTAAAAAGTATAAAGTTAGAATAATATCATACAGAGCAAACAGAGGAATGTTAGCCGAATTAACCGGTTTCCTTGCCCTGACTTATATCACTACCATGCTGTTTGTTTTTGCCGAAGGCAAAGAACAAAACACCGCCTACGACTTGTATTTCAAAAAGAGTCAACCCAATCTTTCTGTAAAGAAATTAGGCCTTATCACAACCATGAGATTGGATTTTAAGAGGCTGCTCGTAGGATGGTCACCACCCGTTGAAAACTTACCGGAGATGACGATAAAGAAGCCAGCCAATCCAAAGGCACCGGGTATTGAAAAAAAGATTGAATACAACACTATGAATATTAATTTTGCCAAACTTATTGCCGAAGAAAAAGATGAAACCATAAATAATATGCATTTATATTTTGAAAATACGGAGCCCACTGTTAAAAACGAGTATACCGGCAAGTATAAAGGATACAATCTTATCCTCATTACCGCCGAAGCCTTTTCACCCTATGCTGTAGATGAAAACCTCACGCCAACGCTGCATAAAATGGTCTATGGCGGATACTATTTCAGTGACTTTTACACTCCTGTCTGGGGAGTAAGCACATCTGACGGTGAGTATGTTGCCTGCACCGGGCTCATACCTAAAAGCGGCGTCTGGAGTTTTTACAAATCAGGAGATATATCGATGCCTTTTGTTATGGGTAATCAATTAAAAAAATTAGGTTATAAGACTTTGGCCTATCACAACCATACTTTTGATTATTACAAGAGAAATATATCTCACCCAAATATGGGATATGTTTATAAAGGTGTGGGAAATGGCTTGATAGTTGAAAAAAAATGGCCTGAATCCGATTTGGAAATGATGGAAGTAACTATGCCGGAATATATTGATGATGCCCCTTTTCATGCTTACTATATGACGGTTAGCGGACATCTAAGGTATAATTTTTTAGGCAATGCCATGTCATCAAAAAACAGAAAATATGTAAAGGATCTCCCTTATTCTGAACCATGCAAGGCTTATATAGCCTGTCAAATTGAACTGGACCGTGCCATGGAGTATCTACTGCGGAAGCTGGAAGAAGAGGGGTTGGCAAATAAAACTCTTATCGCATTATCTGCCGATCACTACCCCTATGGTTTGGAAAATAACGAAATAGACGAGTTGGCAGGCCATACTTTGGAAAGAAATTTTGAGCTTTATAAAAATCATTTTATCCTATACACCAAAGGAATGGTTCCAAAGGTAATAAAAAAACCCTGCTCCAGCCTGGATATAATACCGACAATTTCAAATCTTTTAGGTTTGGAATATGACTCTCGTTTACTTATGGGAAAAGATATCCTATCCGATTCGGAGCCCTTGGTCATATTCGGAAACAGGAGTTTTATTACGGATAAAGGACGATATAACTCAGAAAACAAAACATTTATCCCCAATAAAGGGATAAATGTTGATGAAAACTATGTGAAAGATCTAATCAAATATATTAACAGTAAATTTTATTATTCAGCAAAATTCTTAGATACGGATTATTATAATATAGTGCTGAAATAATAATTATTGATTTCCCTGCAATACCGCTTCTGCTTCAAATTCATTTCCGTCTCTCTGATACTTTATACTTACTGTTTCTCCTGGCTTTTTATAATACAAAACAGACCTGAGCTTAAGCATTGTGTTGACTTCTGTATTATCTATATGGGTTATTATATCTCCTTCTTTTATACCGGCTTTTTCAGCTGACGAGCCTTTGACAACTTCATGTATATAAAGTCCGGATTTTATAACTATGTCTGTTTCGTAAAAACCGACAATTTCTCTGTCCAAAGTGTAGATGCCTAAATAAGGCGGATTGAACACTCCGTCCTCAACAAAATGTTTTATTACAGGTTTGATTACATTTATAGGTATGGCAAAACCCAATCCTTCAGCCGTTACCTTTACAGTGTTGATTCCTATTATTTCGCCTTTGCTGTTTATGAGAGGTCCGCCGCTATTCCCCGGGTTGATGGCTGCATCTGTTTGTATCAAATCTTCCATTATTGATTGCTCTACCATGATGCTTCTGTTTAGGCCGGAAATAATCCCCTGGGTAACAGTCCTTTCAAACCTCAATCCAAGAGGGTTTCCTATAGCTATTGCCGTATCGCCCACGCCAATATTCTCCGAATCACCCAAATCCGCCGTAGGAAGATTACTAACATCCACTTTGAGCACCGCCAGGTCCAAACCTGCATCTTGCCACAGAACCGTTCCTTCCATCTCTCTTCCGTCTATTAAATATACTGTAAGTTTTTTTCTGTTGTTACCCACCACGTGAGAATTGGTTACGATATATCCCCTTGGATCAACTATTACACCCGATCCGACACCTTCTTGGTATCTTGACCCGAAAAACAAATCTCTTTGAAGGGTAATTATGCTTATACCCACAACGGAAGGCATGACTTTCTTTGCCACGGCACCGGCTATTGATATGTCTTCTTTTGGTTCTATAATAATCTGCTGTCCCGGTACATTCTGTTCCGTATCGGGATAAGGCAGTATCTTACCGTAAATATAATATGGAGCTAAGGCAGCCATTATAAACCCGCCGATAATAGCACCGATTAACCCTACGGCAAAATAGGCAAAACCATTACCTCTTTTTCTTGGCCTTGGTTCATTATATTGTTCCATAATTCACCACCCCGTTTATATTTTATATTGTATGTATTTATTATCATCCTACCGATGCATGTTCAAACAAAAACACTTTACTTGCCGAACTCCTGGGAGCCAAACATAAGTCTACATCTCTACCAACCTTTATCCCCTCTTCACCCATTATGCTTTTTACTGTTTCATAGGCAAGCTGAGGAAAATTGTTTTCTTTGCTCAGGTGTCCTAACATAATCTTACTTATTCCCGACTCCACGAGTAGGCAAGCAGCTTTCCCTGCATCTTCGTTTGATAAATGCCCGGTTTCGCTTAAAATTCTTCTTTTTAAAAAATAAGGATAAGACCCTGCTTTTAGCATTTCCACATCATGGTTGGACTCAAGCATCACAAGATTTGAACCCTTTAGGTTAGCCTTTATCTCATCACTGAAATACCCCAGGTCTGTGGCAAAACCAATTTTCATTTGCCCCATTTTAAAAGTAAACCCTACCGGTTCAACAGCATCATGGGGAATATTATAAGAATTAACAAGTATGTCATCTATTTCAAATTCGGAACCTGTTCTAAAAAATCTTATATTTTTGGGGTTCAGTTTGCCCAAAAATGGTTCCATGGCTTCCCAGGTATTTTCGTTGGCATAGATTGGTATGTTGAGCTTTCTTGACACGATGCCGGCACATTTTATATGGTCCGAATGTTCGTGAGTAACAAGTAAAGCCTTTATACTGCTTGTGCATATTCCAACATCCTTCAAACTGTGGAATATTGATTTGTATGAAATTCCCGCATCAATTAAAAAACCGGTACCATTGTTGCTTATATATGTGCAGTTTCCACTGCTCCCACTGGCTAAAGAACATAATTTGGCTATCATCTTTTCCTCCAACTGATTGAATTCTGCGCAAGCAACTTATACCTATGGTACCCTTCTCAGTTTTGCCCCTACTCTTTGAAGTTTTTGTTCTAATTTTTCGTAACCTCTGTCTATATGAGTAAGATTATTTATAATCGTTTCACCTTCCGCAGTTAGACCGGCTATCACCATCGCTGCACCCGCCCTCAGGTCAGTTGCACATACAGGTGCACCGGATAGTTTACTTATACCTTCGATTACGGCAATTCTGCCTTCCACATTTATCTTGGCACCCATTCTTTTTAATTCATCAACGTGTTTGAACCTGCCGTCATATATGCTCTCTGTAATGATTGCCGTACCATCGGCTATTGATAAAAGCACGCTCATCGGCTGTTGCAAATCTGTGGGAAAACCGGGATAAGGCATGGTTTTTATATTGGCAGCCAAAGGTCGGCCATTGGTAACCACCCTTAAAGAATCTCCGTTTTCTATTATCTTTATACCCATTTCCCTCATTTTGGCACTTATGGAGTCCAAGTGTGTAGGTATAATATTTTTAACCAAAACATTACCCTTGGAAGCCGCCGCCGCTATCATAAAGGTTCCTGCTTCCATCTGGTCGGGAATGATACAATGTTCACAGCTACCCAAAGCTTCTACACCTTTTATCTTTATTTCATCTGTTCCCGCGCCTTTTATGTTAGCTCCCATGGCATTTAAAAAGTTTGCCGTATCTACTATATAAGGTTCTTTTGCAGCATTTTCTATAACTGTAGTGCCTTTTGCCAGGCATGCCGCCAACATGATATTTATAGTTGCCCCTACGCTGACTATATCCAAAAATATAGGTGCACCGATGAGTTCATCCGCTTCTGCCCAAATAATACCGTGCTTGATGGTAATTCTTGCCCCCAAGGCTTCAAAACCCTTAATATGCTGGTCAATAGGCCTTACACCTATATCACAACCACCGGGAAAGGGGACCATTGCTTTTTTAAAGCGGCCAAGTAATGCGCCGATAAAATAATATGATGCCCTAAGTTTTTTTGACAGTTCGAAATCTACTTCATATGTATTAACCTTAGAATTATCTATTATGAGCCTGCATCCTTCTTGTCTAACCCCTGCACCAAGTTGAAGCAATATATTATTTATATAATATACATC
>JAAYKT010000104.1 GCA_012522255.1 Clostridiales bacterium | reverse complement strand
TTTCACTGTACTGCTGCTGCTTCCACTACCGCTTCTGCCCGAACTTGACTTCCCTGAGCTGCTGCCTCTATCATCGTCATCATCGTCATCCGGCTTCGTTGATTTTGCAGAAGTAACTTTTCTCTGCATACTTGTTTTTCCTATAATTGTATCGTCATCTTTAAAAATTAGCACATTATATGATCCCACAGGCAATTCTTCAACCAAAGAAGGTGAAATTACCAAATTGCCGTTTGCATCAATTTTTCCCACGTTAATTGTATCTTTATAGGCACCCAGGCTCCCTTTTTTCCCCTCATATTTATAAAATTCAAGCTTGTATGAAGTATTTCTATCATAATTCAGCGTTTGAATCTCAATATCCTGATTATTTACAACATCCAGGCTTATCACCTTGTTATCGATAATCATAGGGGTATAGGTTGCATATAATTCGTTATCATCATCGCCACTAATTTTTACATCATTATAATAAACGTTTATCATATAGTAGGATTCCGGCAATGTGTTTTTACATGACATATGCAAAGCACCGCCATCCAACTCTGTCCAATTATCCTCAATAGATAATTGTCTTTTATTATCTAATAAGTTTACTGCTTCAACTCTTGTTTTCTTAGCATCCATATTAAGAGAATCATACATACCCAAATAAATTTTGCCATATTCAGGGGTAACATATGTATTCATTCCAAGCCACCCATAATAAACAGCCGATGAAACGGTAAACTTATAAGGTTCCTCTATAAGTTGCTCATCATAAAAACCAAATATATAATAATCACCATCAGAAAGGGATTCTAAATCAAATTTTACTTTCCCCATTTTGTAAAGTTCCGTACCGTCAAGGCTCATGTTCTTACCGCCCGCTTTTTTTGTATCTGCGGTAGGTATTTCACTGTCATGTATCTCTATTTTAAATTTTGTATTATCCGCTACATTGTATATATCATACAAATCGACTGTCATCTCGTAAACAGCTGCAGAAACCATTTTTTTATCTGTAAGCCCACTGCCAAAAAAACCATAAACTGATTGTTCTTCCATGGGCGAATAGCTTAATATCATCGGTTTATCAACAACTCTTATGTTTTTACTGCCCTCATCCAATGGTACTTCTTTGCCATCGTATTTCAACCTTATGCTATAGGTTCCGGCTTCCAAACTGACGCCATTATCAACCATTATAGTTCCAAGTATAGCTGTTTCACGCTTTTCAAAATAATCACCATAAGTCTCAAAAGTAGTTCTTTCATATGTTTCAATGGTACCATTTACATGGCCGCCAATCACTCCATTTTTATCGCTTAGTAATTCTACCGCAATCTTACTTTTATCCATCCTAAGGTTACTGATATTTATATAAAAATCAAAATCTTCTGCTTTATCAGAAATCACTCGGGGATATGATAGAGATGCCTTTACCTTATCATCAGGGTATGCAATATAGAAACGAGTAGAGTCAAGGGTTTTGCTTCCTTGTGATATCTCTAATCTATAATAACCCTCATTATGCTCCTCTTTATTAAATAGAAAATCAAACACAAACTGTCCTTTAGAATCACAAGTAGCTGTACCTGTGAAAACCACGCCTCTATCGCCAAAATCTTTATATATCTCGCCGGTTATTTCTTGACCTGCCGCGATATTCACTGTTTTTGCAATTATCTTTCCGTCTGTTTTCTGGGAGGTATCTATTTCTATAATAACGGGTTTGTCCGATGGATATAAATATAACACTTCTGCAGTATTAATTATATCTGTCCCGTTGCTCACCACATTTATCATATACTCTTTATCTTTTTCCAAAGATGCTTCTGCATCCACATCCATAATATATGATATGTTTGACAGTCTGTCTTCTTGGAAATAGTTAGTGTAAAAGCTTTCGCCGGACTTTGCAACAACTGCATTATTCTTATCCAATAATTGCAATGTGAGGTCATCCTTGTTCCTTAGATTTATAGCGGAAATACCGATTTGAAAGCTATCATTTCCCGGTAATATGGGACTGTAGGAAAATTGTGAAACCGATTTTATGATTGGTTTATCTGTAAATCGCACTTCTCTTGGGGCTGGTAGAAGCTCATTATCAGAATAATCATACACCATTAGCGTGTATTCCGCATCGGCTTCAACTTCATTGGTCATATATAAATGTGCGGAAAGAGTATATTCTCCTGTTACAGATTTATCCATATCATCATAATATCTCGGACTATGTTCACGAAAATCAGGCTCTTCTGAGCCATCCCACTTGTTTATGTAACAAACTTTATCGTCACTGTCTGTTATTTCTATTCTAAAGTTTTCCCCTTCATAATCGTCTTCTATATAACGTATATCAACGTCTGCTTCAATGGAATGAATAGGAAGGTATATGGTGTTATGGTAATAGACCGATAAATAAACTGTATCGGCAACAGTATTTATATCAAATTTGGTAAGGGTATAAGTGGCTATATCATCCGGATTCTCTTCTGCCTCAGCGTTGAATTCCGGCATGATTTCATTCTCTGGTTTCTCCACATCTGTTATGCCGGTATTTTCATTGATTGGGTCCTCCCGGTTATCTGTT
>JAAYKT010000103.1 GCA_012522255.1 Clostridiales bacterium | reverse complement strand
ATCATAGGCTGTTCCTAGAGAATTTGTTGCATATGCCCTGACATAATAGGTGGTGTTTGGGGAAAGGCCGGTGATATTGCTGGTATAAGGTCCTGGGCCTTCACCATCTGTAGTCTTGGAATTTGATGTCGTGGGATTCACAGATGTGCTCCAGCAAACTCCTCGTGTTGTTACAGGATATACACTCACGTAGGTTACTTCACAACTACAAGTTGCAGTTGAACCAGTAATATTATTAATTGAGGATATAGAAACTGATGGTAACAATTGATAACCTTCAGGTGGAACAAGGTAAAACGGAACATTAGCGGTTCTCTGAATATCATCAAACAGCTCTGCATTCGCTTGCTTCTTATTTTCCTTTTTTATTAACAAACGTACAGTAGATGATATTAACGCATTATTTTCGCGTGTATGTAAAGAGGCTATATCGAAAGCTTTTCCGCTAGCAAAATTTGTAACCATTCCTAATTCCATGAGTTTTGCCAAAAAATTATTAATATTATCGTCAAAACCATTAAATCCTTCAACACCCAGGTCGAGAAATGCCTCAGATAAGGAACCTACACCACTGTCTATCATTGAACTTTGGCATGCACTAATCATAACATAAGTATTTTTAAAACTACCGGTGGTCGTCGCTCTAAGCCATAGGGGATTTAATGCAAAATAGCTGTCGTTATTTTGAAACGCTTCAAATAGTGTTTCCCTTTCTTTCTGACAAAGGCTATTCAAAATTTCTTTATTCCACTTTGTCCCAGTAATAATTTCTGTTACAGGAGTCCAACCGCTTGCCAATCTTCGCTGCATTTCACCAGAACCATGAGATAATATTATTACAATATTATACTGTCGTAAAGAATCTCCCCGAAATTTATCAAATGAGGCTTTCTCATTTTCAAAAGTTTTGACTTCGTATCCTATAAGTTTTAAACCGAGAGATATTGCTTGGATTTCACTTTTGAATTCTTTTTGGAATGGTGCAAGAATGATGGCCTTTTGTGAACCAGTTGGTAATATTATGTCTGGAGTATTCTTTGTAGAAACTAATTGACTCTGATTGGGTAGAGGCGTTTCATTTACGTCACTATCCATAAACCACCTTTCGTCATCTCTAGTAATTAAAAGTTTGTTTATAAAAGAACCATCCTCCAGCTGGATCCTTAATACTGAACCAGAAGGTGAAATTTCAGCAGATGTAACTCCTTCCATGGCCAAAATGGGAGTTAATATATCATTGGGATCAATAAAATCATTTGTGCTCACTGCATCGGATAACGTACTTTCTATTACATCACTAGTAGAAGATACTATAACCTTAATCTCTTCTGGTGTAAATTCTTCAATTGCATCCTGGCCACAGCCGAACAAAGAAATGCTCATAATGAGCAGTGAAACAATCTTTTTCATTATTGTAAGGTTTAATTAGTATCAATGAGTTATAAAATGTTTGCAAAACACATGTTCTGAGGAAAATATAAAGTAAAACATGCAAAGGAGAAAGACAGATCCTCTGCCTTTTGCCTGATTACTACGGCAATATTAGCCACAGATGTTGTATAGTTGTATCGTATAAATTTAGTCTGAAAATCAATTAAATACAATCTATCCT
>JAAYKT010000102.1 GCA_012522255.1 Clostridiales bacterium | reverse complement strand
GCTGAGGCCATCAAAAGTACTTGTCCCTCTCCCTATCTCATCAAGAGTTATTAAACTGTTCTTTGTTGCAGAATTTGTAATGTTGGCAAGCTCCGTCATTTCAACCATAAAGGTACTTTGTCCCGATGTCAGGTCATCAGCTGCCCCCACTCTGGTAAATATCCTATCCACCACCCCTATTTTTGCATAGGAAGCAGGAACAAAAGAACCAATTTGCGACATGAGCACAATAAGTGCCGTCTGCCTCATATAAGTGGATTTTCCCGCCATATTAGGCCCTGTAATAATTAAAAATCTGTTATCTTTGCTGTCTATAACCGAATCATTGGATATAAAAGTATTATTACTGTCTAACTTTTCTACTACCGGATGCCTTCCTTCCCTTATTTCAATATCTTTATAATCCCCGACTTGCGGCTTTATGTAGTTATTACTTTGAGCAATGGTTGCAAAAGATGAAAAACAATCCAACTCTGAAAGCAAGAGAGCCGTATTCTGAATTCTGTCTATATGTTCTGCAATATCCTCCCTTATTTTTACAAACAATTCGTATTCAAGTTCAATGAGCTTTTCTCCCGCATTTAGAACCGTCTCTTCCAATTCTTTTAGTTCAGGAGTTATATACCTTTCTGCGTTTACCAAAGTTTGCTTCCTGATATAATAATCAGGTGCATTTTGTATGTTAGACTTGGTTATTTCTATATAATAGCCAAAGACCTTATTGTAACCTACTTTTAAAGTCTTAATACCGGTCTTTTCCCTTTCCGTTTGTTCCAGAGCCATTATCCACTTCTTGCCGTCCTTTGATACTTCCATGAATTTATCGATTTCTTTGCTATATCCTTTTTTAATTAAATTGCCTTCTTTAAGGCCAAAAGGCGGATTGTCCGATATGGAATCATCAATCAATTTGTACAGATCATCCAATACGTCAAAATTTTCATATATTTTCTTAAGCTCTATACAGCTAAAATTTTTGAGCACAGACTTAATATGGGGCAGATTTATTATAGAGTTTTTAAAAGCGACTAAGTCCCTTGCATTGGCAGTTTCCAGGGCAATCCTGCTGCTCAACCGCTCTATGTCCTGTATGGTTTTTAGATATTCTTTTATTTCTTCTCTGAATAAAAAGTTGTCAAACAGTTCTTCTACGGCACTTAGCCTATTTTTTATCTCATCAGTGTTTATAAGGGGTTTGTCCACCCATTGCCTCAACCTTCTCGCACCCATGGAGGTAGAAGTCTTGTCCAATACGGAAAGAAGAGCACCCTTTTTACTTCTGCCTCTTATGGTTTCGGATATTTCCAGGTTTCTGCGTGTATTTCTGTCTATTATCATATAATTTGTAATATTATAAAATTTTATCTTTGTAATGTTTTTGAGGGCACTTTTTTGCATTTCATCCAGATAAAAAAGCATTGATCCGCATGCCAAAATTAGGGCTTTGTTTTCCAATCCCAAGCTCTCCAAAGATTCAACATTAAATTGTTTTTTTATTCTCTCTGTTGATTCCCTATGACTATAATATTTCTTGTCCAGCTGTGAAACATTTTCCGTTATATTTGAAAATTCGTCGGCAAAATCATTTGCAATAAGCTCGGAAGGATTTATACGATTGATTTCGGATAAAATCAGATCCTTTTCTTTACCTTCTGTAAAGGTGCAAAAATATTCCCCTGTAGATAAATCTAAATAGGAAAGCCCTATGTGATCCTCTAAAAAAACAACAGACAGGATATAATTATTAACATTTTCATCGAGCATAATGCTGCTGGTCACAGTTCCCGGGGTGATTATCTTTACTATTTCCCGTTTTACAATACCTTTGGCAAGGGCGGGATCCTCCGCCTGCTCACATATCGCCACTTTATAATTATTCTCAATCAGTTTTGCTATGTAGGAATCTGCTGCGTGATAAGGTATGCCGCACATGGGTGCCCTTTCTTTCATCCCGCAATCACGGCCTGTCAAGGTTATGTCCAATACCCTCGAAGCTATCAGGGCATCATCAAAGAACATCTCGTAGAAATCGCCCAATCTAAAAAAAACAATCTTATCCTTATGATTATTTTTGATTTCAAAATATTGTTGCATCATCGGGGTTAGCTGTTCTGCCATAAATTCACCTCATTTGTTATGTATATTATAACAAATTTGGACAAGGTACAAAAGGAAATATTTTTAAGGGCAGGGATAGTCAGAGGCGGAACCCTGCCTCTACAGTGAAACGTTTATCACAGTATTAGCAATAAAAAAACAGGGGCAATAGCCCCTGCATCATAAACAAAACTACACTAACTCCCCATTCAGCGACCAGGAGAATATTTCTGTTATCTTTACATTCACCAAATCACCTGTCTGAATACCCTCACCCTCAAAATTGACTATCTTTCCTGTTCTTGTCCTCCCGGTCATACGATCAGGGTTGGTCTTGCTGACACCATCCACCAAAACCTCAACGGTTTTGCCCAAATAGGTATCATTTATCTCCTTGGATATTTCGTTTTGCACCTCTATAAGCTCGTCGAAAAACTCATGTTTTTCCTTTTCCGTTGTATCATCCTCCATCTTATATGCCGGTGTTCCCTTGCGTTTGGAAAAGATGAAAGTATAAGCTTGGTCGAACCGCACCTTTCTCACAATATCCAAAGTCTCTTCAAAATCCTCTTTTGTCTCCCCCGGGAATCCCACAATAATATCCGTTGTCAAAGAAATATCAGGCATCTCCAGGCGTATTTTATCTATCTTTTTCAAATATTCTTCCTTGGTATATTTCCTGTTCATAGCTTTCAAAATTCTGTCGCTGCCTGCCTGGAAAGGCAAATGTAAATGCTCGCATATCTTCTCACAGTCCCTCATGGCATAAATCAGTTTATCAGAAATATCCTTGGGATGGGATGTCATAAATCTAATCCGTTCTATGCCATCGATTTTATTTATCTCATATAATAAATCAGCAAAATCATAAGGCACATCAAAATCCTTACCATAGGAGTTCACATTCTGTCCAAGTAAGGTTACCTCTTTGTATGAATCAACAGCGAAAGCCTTTATTTCGCTTATTATATCCTCTGGCCTTCTGCTTCTTTCCCTTCCCCTAACATAAGGCACGATGCAGTAAGAACAAAAATTATTGCAACCATACATTATGGTTATCCATGCCTTATGTTTTTCCTTCCTGACCACAGGCATATTATCCGCAATAGTTCCTTCTGTATCTAAAATACTAATTAAAGTTTTTCTTTTGTTTAGTACCTTTTCCAGAAGTTGTGGAAACATATAAATATTATGAGTGCCGAATATCAAGTCTACATGCCTATACTTTTGCTTAATGGTCTCCACAGCATGTTTTTGCTGCATCATGCAACCACATACGGCAATAATCAAATCAGGCCTTTTTTTCTTAAGAGCTTTCAGTGCACCTATGTTTCCATAAAGCTTAAGCTCTGCGTTTTCTCTGACACAGCAAGTGTTAAACATTATGAGAACAGCTTCATTTTTATCTTCAGTGTTCTCATAGCCCATCTCTTCAAGAATTCCGTTTAAAACTTCGGAATCTGCATTGTTCAGCTGACATCCGTAGGTTACAATATAACAAAGCCTTTTCTTTTTTGTCCTGTTATATTCAGTATCATTAATTTCCTTTATTCTTTTTACAATTCTTTTTTGAAACTCTAATTCCTTTTCATCTATATATCTTTTATCTTTATTTTGCATCAAACCATCCTCTGTTTAGTTAACCACACTTTCACCCAAATAAGCTTTTCGTACATCATCATTTTTCAACAGTTCAAGTCCCTGCCCTTTATTTTTAATAATTCCCGTCTCCAATATATATCCTATATCCGCAATCCGAAGTGCAGCATTGGCATTTTGTTCAATAAGCAAAATTGTAACACCCTGCTTGTGAATTTCCTGGATGATATTGAAAATATCTTTAACAATCAAAGGAGCCAAACCCAGTGAAGGTTCATCCATCAATAGAAGCTTTGGCTTGGACATAAGGGCCCTGCCAACGGATAGCATTTGTTGTTCTCCGCCTGATAGCGTTCCCGCCAACTGCCAGTTCCTTTCCTTAAGCCTTGGGAACAGCTCGTAGACCCAATCCAAATCCTTTTTGATCTCGCCCAAATCTTTTCTAAAAAAGGCTCCCAACCTCAAGTTTTCCAATACTGTCAAATTAGGAAACACCCTTCTTCCTTCGGGAACAAGTGTAATACCCATCTGCACAATTTGCTTGGTCTTGAGAGACAATATATCAATATCGTTATAAGTTATTTTTCCGCTTTTGGGTACTTCCAACCCTGTTATAGTTCTAAGAGTAGTGCTCTTTCCCGCACCGTTTGCACCTATAAGCGTAACAATTTTTCCTTCTTCCACTTCCATGGAAATGCCTTTTAGAGCTTCAATACCGCCGTATGCCACGACCAAATCTTCAATCTTAAGCACCTTCATCCACCCCCAAATAGGCCTCAATTACTCTTTGGTTGTTCTGTATCTCATAAGGATTGCCCTTAGCAATTGTAATGCCGTAATCTAAAACATATATCTGCTCCGATATACCCATGACCACCTGCATATGATGTTCTATGAGCAATATGGTCAATTTAAAATCATCTCTTATCTGCTTGATAAAAGCAGTTATTTCCTCCGTCTCCTTGGGATTCATCCCCGCTGCAGGTTCATCTAAAAGCAAGACTTCCGGATTTGTTGCCAAAGCCCTGGCTATCTCAAGTTTTCGCTGCATACCGTAGGGCAGTGAGCTGGACTTCTCGTTCTTTACATGAGACAAACCAACAATCTCCAAAAGGTTCAATGCCTTTTCCCTCATCAATCTTTCTTCTTTTCTATACTTATAGGACCTCAGGATTGCTTCAATGACATTCGATTTCAAATGCAAATGATTGGCTATCAAAACATTATCAATAACTGACAGGTCTCTAAAAAGCCTTATATTTTGAAAAGTCCTCGCAATTCCAAGCTTCGTAACAAGATGAGGCGCCGAGTGAGTTATGTCTGTATCTTTAAAATGAATTGTTCCCTTTGTAGGTTTATATACGCTGGTTATCATATTGAATATAGTAGTTTTGCCTGCACCGTTAGGGCCGATCAGCGCAATAATTTCCCCTTCGTTTAAATTTAGATTAAAATCCTTAACAGCCGTCAACCCACCGAACTGCATGGTTATCTTATCTGTTCTCAACATTTCCATATTAGCTTTCCCTCCTTTTTCTTAGAGGTTTTTTAAACGATGACAACATATCAATTAATCTATCCCAATCAAATTCATTGGTACCCATAAGCCCGTGTCTGAAGAATAAAACCACTATCATAAGAAGCAGTGAAAATACCACCATACGCATACCAGTCACACCGGGAATTACTACAAAACCAAGGTTAATCGATTGATCCAAAAACCTTAGGACTTCACCTGCTATTGTAACAATAAAAGCAGAAATCACCGTTCCTGTGATACTGCCTATACCGCCCAATACGATTATGAGCAATATGTTAAAAGTAAGAGTAAACTTAAAAAGCGCAGGGTCAATTGTTCCCAGAAGATTTCCCAGTAATCCTCCGCCTATTCCTGCAAAAAAAGCTCCGATGGTAAAGGACAGCACCTTATGCTTAAAAAGGCTTATGCCCATGCTTTCTGCGGCAATTTCATCTTCTCTGATGGCCTTAAAGGCCCTGCCGTAGCTTGAGTTAATCAGAAAAATCATAAATATGATTGTAACAGCAGCTGTGCCAAAGCTCCACCAAAGGTTGGTGGTGGCGGGAATGCCCTTGAGCCCCAAGGCACCGTTAGTCACCGTCTGTGCATTTATAATAATTATCCTTATTATTTCGGCAAAACCAAGAGTAGCTATAGCCAGATAATCCCCTTTCAACCTTAGCGCCGGGGCGCCTATTAAAAATCCGATAAATGCCGTCAAAAGCCCCGCAAATAAAAGTGATGGGAAAAACGGCCAAACCACATTAGCTAAAGGCTCTACAATGGGCTTTAAAAAGAAATTCTGGGCCTTTAAGGCTACCGGCAAGGTTAAAAGCGCTGTGGCATAAGCCCCTACCGCCATAAACCCTGCATGACCCAATGAAAACAACCCCGTAAAGCCGTAAATCAGATTCATGCTCAGCCCAAGAACCGTATAAACGGCACAAAGATTTAGAATCCTCAATTTATATGCATCAAAAGTAAAATGCGCATATGTTATAACGCCCAAAACTATTAACAATGAAATTATGGTTAAATATATATTTCTTTTCTTCTTCATAGCTACACCTTCTCCGATACTTTCTCACCCATAATACCCGTCGGTTTGAACAGCAATACTATAATCAATAGCACAAACGCAAAAGCATCTCTATAACCGGTCAAATTGGGCAAGGTGGCAACCAACATTATCTCCCCTACTCCTAAGATAAATCCTCCGATTACTGCCCCGGATATACTTCCGATACCTCCGATAACGGCAGCTATAAAGCATTTTAGACCAGGGATAATCCCCATAAGTGGCTGTATCTGCGGAAATTTCAATCCCCACATCATTCCCCCGATAGCAGCCAAAGCTGAACCGATTCCAAAAGTTATGGTAATAGTCCTGTCTATGTCTATACCCATGAGCTTGGCTGTCTCATGGTCTTTGGAAACCGCCCTCATGGCCATGCCGGTCTTTGTGTGACTGATTATATAGTTTAGTACAAATAAAAGAACAACCGTTGTTATGGGAATAAAGAAGAACAACCTCTGAATGGATACGCTGCCAATCCAAATTGCCTTTGTAAACAATTCACTGATTGGAAAAGCCTTAGGCCTTCCTCCAAAAAATATAATTGCAAGATTCTCGATTAAAAATGAGGCACCGATAGCCGAGATCAAAATAGAAATCTTCGGCGCATCCCTAAGAGGCCTGTAAGCCAGACTTTCAACAGTCATTCCCAAAATCGTTGTAAGAATAATTGCTATGGGAAATGAAAAGTACCAAGGTAAACCAAAAGATACCGTGCTGTAAAAAGCAAAATATGTGGCCATCATAAATATATCGCCGTGGGCAAAGTTAATTAATCTTTAAATTCCGTAAACCATAGTATAACCGATTGCTATAAGTGCATAAAGACTGCCCAGTGATATTCCGTTGGCCATATGCTGCAAGAACATGTCAAGGGTCATACATTCACCATCTTTCAAATAGATTTGTTTAAATATAAAAAATGCTATAGTTTTTTATGAAATTTGCAATCATATTCTTTTCGAAATACAAATAATAAGCCTCCATATCTCAGGAAGCCCGTATCAAAGTCATGGACACACATGCTCTTTTCATTCAACTAATTATACTATAGAATTTGTTGAGTTACAATAACTTGTACCATTTATAATCTTCCAATTCAGCGGCTAAAATTTCATTTCTATATAAGGTTATGGGTTGTAGATGTATGTCCTATCACTATTTATATATCATCGATCGATTGTATTATTATAGAATTAGTTGAATCATAGCAACTTTTTTGTAAAGTTGAATCTACAACACCAAAAAATTTGAGATCTGAATTATAACCTTGACATCCCGTCATGAAAAGTATAATATAAAAAAGTGTCGGGGCATAGCGCAGTTTGGTAGCGTGCTTGGTTCGGGACCAAGAGGCCGCAGGTTCAAGTCCTGTTGCCCCGACCATTGATTTTACTACTTATGCATATATTGTATAAACACGAAACATATAAAACACCCCAATAACACCCCATTATTTTTATTTGGATTAAAAAGAGACACCCTATTCTAAAAAAATCGTGATATAAAAATGTTTTAGATTTTTATATCACGGAAATAGAATGTAAAGGGGGTCTCAATGTATTTTGTGAGGTCTGTAGTTATTATTTACAGATTTTTTTTTATTATGCGGGTTTGAAAAAGTTTCGTAATGTTTTTTTGGTTTTCGGGGGAAAGGTTCTTCGCTCTCGCTTAGAATGACAGTTTCGTGGCACAGTGTTTTTCGAAGCAAAATATTCTTCGGCTGCACCTCGAAATGACAGTTTGCGGAGTAAAGTTTTTCGATACAGAAGATTCTTCGCTATCGCTCAGAATGACAATAAAAGGTACAGAATGACAAAAAAGTTATAGAATGACACGTGCCGGGAAAAAGATTCAACGGCAAGTTTTAGAATGACAAACAAGGGGCCAGTGACCCCTCGTTTTGGTTTAACCCCCGTCCAGGGGCTGCATTATTTTGATTACATCGCCATCGTTTACCGGGGTTGTCTTGAAGACTTCGCTTTTGACACGAAGGCCGTTTTGGCTCACCACCAGTATGGGGAAATTGTATTCAACGTATTCCCCAAATAAGATGGCATCAGATACTTTTAATCCTTCTTTCCATTCCATTTCTTTGTTGTTTACCGTTACCATTAAATCTTCCTTTATAAAAATCTTTTTACAACCTCTACTACGTCGGGATAGTCAATGCCCAAATCTTTCAATGTTTCTAAAGTGGGTATGGCATTTTT
>JAAYKT010000101.1 GCA_012522255.1 Clostridiales bacterium | reverse complement strand
TCATAAAAATGGACATTAAAAAGCTAAATTTCCCGGTTCTAAACTATTTAAAACCGGGAAATTTCAATAGATTGCAAATCTTTTTAATTTCTACCCAAAAGGTCTACTTTACTTTTACATTTGACCTTCTTCCAATTGCTCCAAATCATGTAAAATCCTTTCATCAATATCTAAGCTTTTTCCCTTGCCGGGAATTATTTCCTTTACATCATACATGGAAAACTTCTTTATCGTCTTCGCGTTATTATCGGGGCAATCCATTTTAACCTTAACCGATTCATGAAGAACGCTGGATTCTACCACTTCTCCTTTACCTTCCGCTGTTTCGACCATAGCACCTACCTGAGGAAGTTTCGCACCAACCTCTTCGTAGATATCCTGTTCGTACTTCAGACAGCACATCAATCTGCCACATATTCCCGATATTTTGGCAGGATTAAGCGACAGGCTCTGTTCTTTGGCCATTTTTATGGAAACCGGTTCAAAATCACCTAAAAATGTAGCACAACATAATTCTTTACCGCAGGGTCCAATGCCTGATATCATCTTTGCTTCGTCCCTTACGCCAATCTGTCTCAACTCTATTCTAGTCTTAAATACTCCTGCCAGATCCTTTACCAGTTCCCTAAAATCCACTCTTCCGTCGGCGGTAAAATAAAATATCACTTTGTTATTATCAAATGTGTACTCCACATCAATAAGCTTCATGCCCAGACCATGGTTATTGATTTTCTCCTGACATATTCTAAAAGCTTCGCCTTCTTTGGCAATATTCTCATTATATCTTTTGATGTCCTCGTTTGTGGCAATCCTGATAACCTTTTTTAAAGGGGCAACTATTTCTTCCTCCGGCACCTCTTTAATGCCAAGCACCGCATTACCGTATTCAATACCCCTTATAGTCTCTACTATGACACTATCACCGGCCTTTATATCCAAATCATCAGGGGCAAAATAATAAATTTTCCCTGCTTTTTTAAAACGCACACCCACTACCTTAACCATCGAATACCTCCATAATTTTTAAGAAAATACTATCGACTATGTTTTTTGTGTTTATATTGAAATCCATAAGCCTTATACCGGACTTTATTTTATCAATAATTGCAAATATATCCTCTTCTTTAATCCTTCTATCGTACTCCTCCAGCAAACTCCTTCTCTTTCTTGGCACTGAACCATTGTTCTTGCTGTATTTATATAACAGGACATCCCTAAACCATTCCATGAGAAAAATGAGCAAATTAAGTGCATCTTCTTTATTTCCAATAATCTCATCGTAAATGGCCAGTGCTGTCGCCCTTTTTTTCGTCAAAAGTCTGCCAAGTAAATCGTAATAAATATCATCAGATAAAATCTCACCTTTTTCAAGTATCTCTATTGCCCTTCCTATTATACCACTTGACTTTTCTATTGCAAATCCAACTTCATCCGCATTATAATTATACTTGTTTGTTAAATAATCCCTCATAATATTTTTACCGACGCTCTGAAAATTAAACAATTGACATCGGGATATGATGGTCTGATGAAGAGTATTAAAGTTTTCGGTAAGTAAGATAAAAACATTGTTTCCTTGGGGCTCCTCTAAAGTTTTTAAAAAAGCATCCTGGGCTTCATGCCCCATTTTGTCTCCATTTTCTATAATTATAATTCTATAGGGGTTTTCGTAAGGTTTTTTTGATATAGCAGAAATAAGCTCCCTGATTTGTTCTATCTTTATAGAGCTTCCTATGGGACTTATATATAAAATATCCGGGTTGGCTCCAATATCCGTCTTTTTACAGGAGTTACAATACCCGCAGGGTCTGTCAGTTTTATTTGTACAGTTTATGCCGGCAGCAAAAACACGAGCTGCGGTCAATTTGCCGCAGCCTTTGGCACCGTTAAAAATATAAGCATTTGATATCATATTTTTATTTATTGCGTTTTTTAAACTTTGCACAAGAACCTGCTGACCCAATATATCATTAAAATTCACTAATGTCACTTCCCTGATTAGGCTTTTTCAAATCTGTCTATATCCAAAACAAAGATTGTGGCTCCGCCAACCATAACCTCGATAGGATACGGTATAAATACGCTGGCAGACCCGGTAGGCGGCACCGGTGTTGTAAAGATTTGCTTTCTGCTTTGGCATACATCCTTTATCAGTTCAATTACTTCATCTACCTGTTCTTCCGGAACGCCTACCATCAGAGTTGTATTGCCCTCTTTTAAAAAGCCCCCGGTAGAAGCAAGTTTTGTGGTGCTGAATCTGTTTTGCACGAGCCTTTCAATCAAATCTCCCGCATCATCGTCCTGAACAACAGCCAAAATAAGCTTCATGGACACATTTCTCATCTCCTTCACTTAATTATTTTTATTCTATCCAAATTTGAATCTATCGTACCGCTAATTCTTACTCCGGATTCCTTGCACTGTATCAAATAATCAACGATATCTCGGTCAATAACCTCTCCGGGCATAATTACAGGTATTCCGGGTGGATAAGGTATGACCATTTCGGCGCTAATAAGCCCTATACTTTTAGAAAGTTCAACCATTTCCGAGCCTTTGTGTATCGCTTCGTAAGGCTTCACTGCTATTTTTGGTAAACTTTTTGGCAATTCTTTATAACCAATATGAGTTTGCTTCTTATGTACACTTTCTGATAAGCTGCAAATTGCATCAAGAAATTTATTATAATCTTCTTCTCCGTCCGCCACTGTTGTAATTGCTGCTATATTATTTATATCACTGAGTTCCACCTGAATTTTATATTTATCCCTCAAAATCCTGTTTGCTTCGTTACCGGTCAAGCCGCCTTCTTTAACACAAACTGTCAGCCTCAGCGGGTCTATATCATATATTCCGTTTTCGCCTATTTTTTCATAAGACAAACAATAAAATTCAGTTCTTTGGTTTATTTCTTTTCTTACCATGTCGCTATATTTCATGCATTCATCCAATAGTATATATCCGTATTTGTCCATTATATACCTTGCCGCATCCAAAGATGCAAGCATTACATGGGAAGGGCTGGTCGTCTGTACTAACTGAAGGTAGAATTTAACCTTTTCTATATCCAACCTCTCACCTTTCGTATGAAGCATTGATGACCCAGTCATTGAAAGGAGAGTCTTATGTGTGCTCTGAGCGGTCATATCCGCCCCCGAAGCCAATGCGCTTTTTGGCAAATCCTTATGAAATACAAAATGGGAGCCGTGGGCTTCATCAACTAATAAAACCTTGCCATGCTTATGAACTATTCCCGCAATACTTTTCAAATCAGAGCATGCACCATAATAGGTGGGGCTTGTAATAAGCACGGCTTTGGCATCAGGATTTCTGATCAAAGCTTTTTCGATGGTTTCAGGTTTTATCCCCATGGCTATACCCATTTGCTCATCAATTTCCGGCAATAAGTATACCGGTTGCAGCCTTCCCAGAATAGAGGCACTTATGGCACTGCGATGAGCATTTCTAGGGATAATAATTTTATCACCTGGGTTTGTAGTTGATAATATCATAGCATAAATACCCGCAGTTGTCCCATTTATTAGAAAAAAACTATGGTCTGCGCCAAAACTTTCAGCCGCCATTTTTTGCGCTTTTAACAAAGGTCCTACGGGACAAAAAAGGTTATCTACGCCGGGAACCTCAGTGGTATCCATTTTTAATATATTTTCGAAAAGTGAGCCAAGCCCAAGCTTTTTATATATACGTCCCCTCTTATGCCCCGGCATGTGAAAGGGTAATACATTTGAATCTGCATAATCCTTAATTGATTTAAACAGCGGCATATTATCATACTGCATATATTTACCAACTCCTTTTTTATGAAAATCAAATATATCCAACAATTGTCGCTGCAAAGTAAATTTTCTTTGCCCTAATTATATTATACAGATAAAATGATCTGACTTAAACATTTTTACAGTTCACACTACAGCTTATCCATATAGCAGATTTATTGTATTTGACGCGATTGCTGAGTTACAAGGCCAAAGCCCTTCCGAGAATGCAATCTCTATCAAATACTAATATATCCGACATAGACATAGGTAAAGGTAGCGTTAAATAAAAAACGTATGAACTGTAACTAAACATTGAAAAATATAAGGTTATTGTATAATATGTATATTAAAAGTAGCAAATAAAGGATATAATTAAGTTAAGGGGGTGCCTTGATATGAAAGAGGAAACAAATAATTATAAACAATATATATTAAAAAACGTAGCTTTTGGGGTAAAAATATTGAGATATTTAGCTTTCTTAGTCATTATCATTGCAACAACAAAAATTGCATTCCGCTATTTTTCACCTTTTATTTTTGCACTATTAATCTCCTTTTTTATAAAACCCCTTGTAAAAATACTTCATTCTTTTAAAATAAAAAAAGGATTTTCTGTCGCCCTGTCAATTTTGATAGTATACGGAGGCCTTATTTATTTCTTTATATTAATTACAACACGAGGGCTTGCCGAATTAATTGAATTCGGTAATCTGCTTCCTCTATATACAAACAATGCTTATGATTATTTTTACGATGTTTTTAGCAAGGCAGAGGCCCTATATATACAGTTGCCGCCTGAAGTTTTGACAATACTCACAGATGTTGCCAAAGGGATTTTTGATAAGTTAAGCACACTATTGACCGCAACAACCAAGACAATCATAAATACTATGACGCTACTGCCTAAGTTTGGTATATCCGTCCTTATATCAACAGTTACAACCTTCTTTATTTTAAAGGATGAAGAAAAGATTTTTTCCTTTTTTATCAGGCAATTTTCACAGCCCATTCAACAAAAATTTATAATGCTGAAGCATAATCTATTGAAGGCATTAGTAGGTTTTTTGAAAGCGCAGCTAATAATTTTAACAATAACATTTTTTGAATCATTAATTGGACTTAGCATTATAAGGGTAAAATATGCATTTATCATATCCCTGCTAATTGCAATTATTGATATATTGCCGGTCCTTGGTACAGGTAGCGTATATGTCCCCTGGGCAATAATCTCCATTCTTAATGGCAAGCTGAGATTAGGTATTTCATTATTTATCATATATGGTGTAATAGTGGTGGTAAGGTATTTGGTGGAACCAAAAATAGTCGGGCACCATTTGGGTGTGCATCCGCTAATCACACTGATATCCATGTTCGTAGGAGCAAAGGTTTTTGGAGTAGGCGGAATCATACTGGGCCCCGTAATTGTTATGATATTAATAGCTTCCCAGAGATCAGGGATTTTACCTGATTTTAAATAGAACAAAAGCGGCTTCACCGCATTAAATAATTATCGTTATGTTATTAAACCATATAGTCGCTAATAGTTTTTTAGCATAATATATGGTGAAAAATCCGCTTTAATTGCCATGTCCAATCCGAATAAATGAAGAAATATTGGCATGACATATATATAATAAATTGCGTTTTACCGCAATTTATTATCATAGTGCATTAATTTTTAATGATTCTGCCTGTTATTTTGAACTCGATTTAGGTAAAAAAGGTACCATTCTTTTAGCAAAGCTCGGCATAGTCATGGTTTGCAACCAGACTTTACCCGGACCTGTTAAAGTAGTCAAGAACAAACCTTCTCCTCCGAACAAAACGTTTTTAAAACCTTTCACCATCTCTACCTGATAACCTACACTGTCTTCAAAAGCTGCTACGTTACCCGTATCAACTTTTATTGTCTCCCTCGGTGCAAGTACCCTTTCTACAACGCTTCCGTCAAGTTCTAAAAATACCATCCCTGAGCCTTTCATGCTTTGCAGTACAAAACCTTCTCCCCCAAACAAACCGGCGCCTAAACCTTTAACAATAAAAGCATTTAGAACAACATTAGGCTCGGCGCATAAAAATGCGCCTTTTTGTCCGACAATAGGTGTTTGGCCAACATCAATACTTATTATATGCCCCGGGAATGTGCTTGCTATAACAATTTCCTGATCCGGTGACTCTGAAGTATATGTGGCCATAAATAAAGACTCGCCGCTGAACATTCTCCCAAGGCCTTTCATAAGTCCGCCCTGTACATTGGTTGTCATGGTAATCCCGCTGTCCATCCAGGCCATACCGCCGGATTGGGTATAAATGCTTTCTCCCCTATTTAGTCTTATTGATACCGCCGGCAAATTATCGCCGATAATTGTGTAATTAAGATTAGACATTCAACAACCCTCCTATATTTCAATATAGTCCCCTTTAATGCAATTATAATCATATATAATAGGTTTTCATATCTCAAATAAAAATAAAGTTTAGATTCTTATATCATTATATTAATGCCCCATTAATCAAATGTCACGCTAAGTATTGCTGAAGATTCTTAAAACAAATTTTATCTCAAAAAGTATTGCAAAAATAGCAGCAGTGCTATACCGGGAATGCCTAAAAACCCTGCTACCAAAGCTGTAACAGGGTTAATTGCTACTGTGATTCCAATGATGCTGCCAAAGATATTGATGATAAATAATAAAAATGCGCCTATAAGTCCGTTGACAATAAATTTTATTATAATTCTGATTGGTAAAACCAAAAGCATACCTATTATGTAGATAGCAGCTATCGCAATGAAAACTGCAAGTATTGTAAAAATATCAATCTGGGGCATATTATAACCTCCTTTTACTGCCATGCCGTTTAAATATATATATTTATTAATAAATAAAATATTACACTTTGCAGTAAAAAGATGTTAGTCATATGTCAACTCTTATTCCGTTTTCTCTTGCCAATCTTAACAGATATATATATTTTGATTTGGCAGCGTCGATTTTATGAATTGCATGATCAATTAAATCGCTGTCGCTTACAATTTCAAAAAAACTTTGCGCATCCAGCCACTCCTGATGAGCCAATGTGATTGCGTTACAAATTTCTTCACGATAGTCATCAGTTTTTCTTTTCGTCTTAAAACCGGGAATAAGATCAATTATTTGTTTTATCTCCGCATTTGGAAGCAAAATGAAACACCTCCGTTTTTCTTATAATATAGCCATTATTTAGAAGTATTATACGAAGGCGTGTACTTATTCCTCATTTAATTAAATTAACAGCTTTTATTGGCCGGAGGTTATCATACTATCTATTGCCATTCCCGGTGGTACTATGGGATATACACCTATTTCTTTATCAATTCTGCATTCTATTACTGTCGCCTTATCAGATGCAACTGCTTTTTTCAAAGCCTCTCCTAATTCCGTCAGATTTTCAGCCTGTGCTCCGTTTAACTTGTATGCAGATGCCAGCTGCATATAATCAACATCATCTGTAAGGTCTGTTTGGGAATACCTTTTTTCTTGAAACAACCCCTGCCATTGTCTTACCATTCCCAAGGCTTGGTTGTTGAAAAGCAGCGTTAATATAGGC
>JAAYKT010000100.1 GCA_012522255.1 Clostridiales bacterium | reverse complement strand
CTCTCGCGATGGCTACGAACTTATAGCTCGCCTGCAGCACGCCGATAGTAGCTACACCACTATAGCTATGCTGCATGTGGCTGCCTATGAGTTGCAAACCCGCAGCCTTGTAATAGTGCCTATGCAGGAAAAAAACCACCCTCCGGCAGAAGAAATTGCCCGCGAACTTAGCAGCATATACGCCCCATACGGCGTGCAGTGGCAGGTGCGTGTGGACGATGTCTTTACCGACCAAAGTTGGGACGAAGGCAAGCAGGGGCTGCAAACCCAAGGTAGCGAATTCTTTTCTATCTACACTACGGAAATGAAAAACCTACACAATGTTTATGAATCTCAACGAGGCATTGACGCTCGTTCTGCTTACATATTTTGGTTTGCACAAAAATCCGAAAGTTCCGAGCTGCTCCTTGGCGACATGCCCTTAGAAAGCCGCTGCGGATATGTGTTTAGCAAGGCGTTAGACCAGCAAGCCTACCACACCATAGCCCACGAATTGGCACACGGAGTGTTTTCCTTGCGGCACACATTTTCTAAAGATTACGCCATAGCACAAGGCTCCACCCGCAACCTTATGGACTACCCCACGGCAAAAACCACCAACGCCACCGAACTAAAAAAATACCAATGGGACGCCCTCCACGACCCAAAAAAACTCATAGCCCCATGGATGCAAAACGAGGAGGAGGGAAAATTTATTTATGGCATTACATGGCTTGGAAATTACCTTTGGGGATTAGCTCCTGATGAACAAGAAAGCCAGATTGAAACAGATAGAGCATTATTTAAGCATGTGCATAAAAATTATGATAAGTATTTTAATAGTTCAAAAACAAAAGATGTGAACCTTACAATTGAATCACATAAAAATTGGTCAGTCCGCAAAGCTTCGCATAATAATACTGCAAAAAAAGTTTTTACAGGTATTAAAGCTAATAATCAAACGTTTACATTACATAAAAACGGCATATATTTTGAAGAATATACACTTAACGATATTTTATACAAAGTAGTGGTTTATAGCAAAAATGAACATATAAATTTAACTTCTGATATACGTTTAGAAAGCCTATCAGCATTGCGATATAACACATCTATAAAAGCTGGATATGCAGACGATTATTGTTTAATTTCATTCTACGATTCGCAAGGGAAAATGCAAATGACATTTCAAATATTTAGTGCAAAATCTTCAAAAGAAATCTTAATGCAATGGCTGAATTATTTAGGGCTTTTACTGCCAAGCAAAGCTCAAAAAGAAGCCGATACAGAAACATATCTTGAAAAACTTTTATCGTTAATAAAAATGTATTCTTTAGATAATCTTTTTGAAATCTGGGGCGAAGAAATAGTGAAAGAGGAGAATACAAAAGATTCTATCAAAATACAACTATACGACGGGAAAATTAAAAAAGAAGCAAACTCTATATTTACGATAACTGCTAATCCACCAACTATGCCAGATATAAGAACTAGTGTTGAAAGTAACGATACAATAAAATTACGATTAAAAATAGAGTATGTTGCTAGAAAAACATGGACTGATAACAAAGGTACTCATACAGATGAATTAGTAAGAAATGATGTAACTTGGTTCCCTAATAATGGATGGCAAAAAGTTAAATCTGGGGAAATATGGGACATTGATTTTGGTAATGCATATAGAGGAGGAAAAGCTTACCTATTCTGTAAGTTAAATGACGTTATTGTAGATACAATTATTTTTCATATAAGAGGAGAAAATCCATCTGAACAAGACGTGCAGAATTATGTGAATACTTTACTGAATGCTGACGGCTGGTATGTCCCTAAGATGATACGCCAAGAATCTTCATTTCGTCAGTTTAATACAGGTACCCCTTCAGCAACTAACAGTATAGCAGGAACACCTAATTGGGGACCTCCGTATGGATGGGGCATGAAGCAATTAGATAATTTAGGTGCAACTTATGGTTATCGAACAGTATTAAATGGCGTTGTTGTGAGGGAAGGAGGTGCATCTCCAGATGAATTGTGGAATTGGCAAATGAACATAGCTAAAGGTATTCGTTTTTTTAATGAAGCTAAAATGCCAACAGCAGTAAATCGTTGGAATACAGCAATTACTCAAATTCAACAATGGGAAATAGAAAATCAAGATATAGCTCAGGAAACTTATCCAATGCAAATAGTAGCAAGCCCTACAGCATCTGAATTAAATACTATAGTTGAGGAAATTATAGCAGGTTCTTCTGCTAACTTTGAAACAATAGTGCCTAATCCAAATCCTACGGGTAATCAAAGAACTTTAATAGATGCATTTGCTTGTAAATTTTATAATGGAGGAGTGTATTTTACGATAAAAATTCCAAATAATCAACGTAGAGAAAATAGAGATACACCTATTTGGCTCATAAATAAAGTAGGAAATGGAAGAGATTATGTAAGTGACATTTCTCGTCAACAAGGATGGTAAATTAATATAAAAAATGAAGAAATGAAGAAAAACATTTTAATTGTAACACTAATTTTTAATGTGTTTTTAGTATTAGGACAGATACCAAAAGATAATTTATATTTTATTGCTGGATTCCCCGATATAGAATACGCACCTGAAACAAGTGATTTAATTGAAGTATCTGGTATGCTTACTATCAACAATGATAGTTTAAATCCAGTTATGCTTATTACAGACTCGCTTCAGCGTTTAAATTTTCTACGTTCATATCCAGAATAT
>JAAYKT010000099.1 GCA_012522255.1 Clostridiales bacterium | reverse complement strand
AGCATAAGTTGCCGGTTGATCAAAACCTTTTTATGGCCTTAATTGCACCACGCGGACTAATGTTGAGTACGGCACTGTCAGAAGGGGCCAGTAATCCATGGGGTATAGAGCAGGCATATCATGCCAGCCGAAAAGTGTATGATTTCCTGGGCGCTTCCGAAAAACTTGCAATTAAGTCCCGTTATGGATTACATAGTGTATGCGCCAGGGATATGGAGGAGTATATTGACTTTTTTAATTATGTTTTTAATCGCAGCCCCCGTAAGCCGGAAAATAAACTGTTTTATGAATATAGTTTTGAAAACTGGGTTGACCTTAGCGGGGAATATGCCGATATGAAAGATTATAACCGGCAGGAAACTCCTGATTTGCTGAATAGCTTTTCCAATAAGAAGATTAATACAGTAGCTGAATGGAAAAACCGACGCTCCGGCATTATCAGGGATATAAAGTGGGCACTTGGAAAAGAGCCGGGTGGTGTTACCAATCCTGGTCCGGGCAGCTTGTCAAAAGGGGGCAGGGGAGAAGCAGGTTTTGGTACCTTTTTGGTGCGTCCTTTACCTGTAAGCGGTGTGGGTGTAATGTCGGTCAGCCCATACAGCGGATTTGGCGACCAGCTGTTTGGTTACTTATATTATCCTCAAGACAAAGAGGGTAATTTATCGGGTAATGATCTTCCGGTAGTTGTATATCTTCATGAATATGATTACTCAAAAGGATTTAATTCATACCATCGGATAGAAGAGATTATCAGCTCATTTGTGGATGAAGGCTATGCGGTTTTTTGCTACGATATGCTTGGTTTTGGTAACCGTGTCGAGGAGGGCACCCACTTTTATGACCGGTATCCCAATTGGTCAAAAATGGGTAAGATGGTTTCTGATGTCAGGGGTGCAGTTGATGCTTTGGTTAATATGGACTTTATTGACGGGAAGCGGATCTATATTTCCGGATATTCCCTTGGGGCTGCGGTAGGGCTATATTCAGCCGCTTTGGATGACCGGATTTGCGGTGTCATTTCAGTTTGTGGTTTTACTCCTATGAGGACCGATTTGCAAGGAAGGGGTACCGAGGGTATAAAAAGATTTTCTCATCTGCATGGCCTGATACCTAAACTTGGCTTTTTTGTTAATAATGAAGACCGTATTCCATATGATTATCATGAACTGATTGCTGCAATTGCTCCAAGACCGGTTTTGGTTATTGCACCCGAATATGATAAAGATGCATATATCGAAGATATTAAATTGTGTGTTGAAGAGGTGAGAAAGGTTTATGCCCTTTATGGACTGCCTGAAAATATAGAATTATATTCTCCGGCAGATATCAGCCGGTTATCGCCTGAAGTTAGAGAAAAGATGTATAAATGGGTGCGGAGCAAAAAGTGATTTTAATTTATTCGGGATAGTATATTATTTATTTTTTTAAAAGCAGTTTATGCATAATAAAAGATTTTTCTCTTTTACGGGATATATTTTAATATTCTTCTTCTTTTTCCGGACTTTCCCGGTTAACGGGCAATTACCTTCTGCATTTAGCTTGGGAAAAGCACCGGAAGTAAGAGAGACCAGCCTTACACGAAAATTCCTGTCGCCTGTCAGGATAGTTCACATATTTAACTCTTCCGATACTGACGTGCTTAATCCGGAAAGTATCTTGTTGCCGGGT
>JAAYKT010000002.1 GCA_012522255.1 Clostridiales bacterium | reverse complement strand
GTGATGTTTTGGCTTATGTTAAAGGTAATACTTTGCTTTTAACCGGACTTACAAATCCACAGGTAATAAGAACGGCAGAAATGGCGGATGTAGTGGCAATACTTTTTGTCAGGGGTAAGATACCGGGGCAGGATGTTATTGACCTGGCTATGGAAAACCAAATGGCAGTTTTGACTACAAAATATACATTATACACAACATCAGGTATATTATACAGCGAGGGACTTAGGGGAATCGAAGTAGAATAGTGTGCAGGAGTTGTTTAAATGGATAATATAAGATACGATTTTATCGTTGAAAAAGATGATTTTGAAAGAGCCGGTGAAGCATCCAGTAATATAAAAAAAGTTTTAAGACAATTAGGTTTGAACTCAGGTATTATCAGAAGGGTATCAATAGCCGCCTATGAGGCGGAAATAAATCTTGTCATTCATTCAAACGGAGGCACATTAGGCATTGAAATAGACCCCGAAAAAATCACAATATATGCCAACGATAAGGGCCCAGGTATAAAAAACGTTGCACTTGCAATGAAAGAAGGGTATTCAACTGCTTCTGACCGAATCAGGGAAATGGGTTTTGGTGCCGGTATGGGGCTCCCCAATATGAAAAAATGCTCTGATGATTTTTATATAGATAGCGTTTTAGATCGCGGTACGTCTATCACTATAAAAATATTTTTGAAAGATGGTGATTAGGTGGAACAGGATTATTTGCACTCGGTGATTTTAAAAGAAGAAAGATGTATAGGATGCACCAGTTGTCTAAAGGTATGTCCTACAGAGGCAATCAGGGTTAGAAACGGTAAGGCCAAAATAATACCGGAAAGATGTATTGATTGCGGTGAATGTATTAGGATATGTCCCAATCATGCAAAAAGTGTCACCACTGATGATATTTCTGTAATTAAGAAATTTAAATATAATATTGTAATACCGTCTTTGACCTTATATGGGCAGTTTCCTGCAAATATTGGTATTGGTAAAATGTTAAATGCCATAAAAAAGATCGGGTTTGATGAAGTTGCGGAAGCAGCCTTGGGAGCGAGGATATCAGTTCATTTACTGAGGGATTATGTACTCAAGAAACCGGGTTTGAAATATCCGATAATCAATTCATCATGTCCGGCAGTAATAAGGCTTATACAAGTCAGGTTCCCTGACCTGTTGCCTAACATTATTGATTTGGAAACTCCGATAGAGATTGCAGCGAGAATAGCTAAAACTGAGGCAATGGAAAAAACAGGCCTTACTTACGATGAAATAGGCGTGGTTTTTATAACACCTTGTACTGCACGTGTTACAAGTGTACGAAATCCCCTTGGCATTGACAAATCTTATATAGATGGAGTTATATCAATAAGGGACGTATATGGTGATATCGTAAGGAATATTGACAGAGTCAAAAATGGCAGTTTGGGACGTAGCACAAAAGAATCCCTTTTGTGGGCTATAGCCGGAGGACAGGCAGAGGCAGTTAACATTGAGAATTATCTTGAAGTTGATGGAATAAGCAATGTTATTAAAGTTTTGGAAGAAGTGGAATTAGGAAAATTAGATGATATTCAATTCATTGAGTGTTCTGCCTGTTCAGGCGGTTGCGTAGGTGGCCCTTTGCTTATACAAAACTCTTTTATAGCCAAAAACCGTATTATGAACTATGTAAAAGTTGCAGACAAATCGGAGATGACTAAGGAAGAATTGGATAAATATATTGAAATGTATGAAAACGGTTTCCTTAGGCTTACCAAAACAATAGAGCCTAAATCCGTCATGTCTCTTGATGCTGACTTAATCAAATCAATTCATAAAATGGAGATGGTAACTGAGATAATGAAAAATCTGCCCGGTTTGGATTGCGGAGTATGCGGATCTCCAACTTGCAGGGCTTTTGCGGAAGATATTGTAAAAGGTGAAAACGGTGACGGCAATAAGTCGGTGTGCATAGTAAAAACCATGAATTACTTTAAAGATAAAAAATCTTAGGAGGTGTTGTGTTATATGACAGTAAGTGAAATATGTAAAAGGCTTGAGCTTGTTTCTTTGACCGGAGAAAGTGGGTTGGAACGGGAAGTCAGCAGTGTATATATCTGTGACCTGTTAAGTTGGGTAATGGCGCATGCACAAAAAGGTGACATATGGATAACCATACAAAGTCACACGAATATTGTTGCTGTTGCATCCCTTTTGGAATTGTCTTGTATAATAATTTGTGAGGATGCCGAAATAGATGATGATACAATTAAAAAAGCCGCTGACGAAGATATTCCCATAATTTCTTCAAGAAAATCCGCATTTGAGTTGGCAAAAGAATTAATAGAATTAGGTATAGGTAAATAATATGAAATTTGCAATTGATTTTCATATTCATTCGGCTTTATCCCCATGCGCCGATGACGATATGACACCGAATAACATAGTTAATATGGCTATATTAAAAGGTTTGGATGTTATTGCCCTTACCGATCATAATTCTTGTAAAAATGTCAATGCAATAATGGAAGTTGCAAAAAAACAAGGATTGATGGTTATACCAGGAATGGAAGTCCAAACAAAAGAAGAGGTGCACATACTTTGCCTGTTTAAGGACCTGAATATAGCAATGAAATTTGATGAGATAGTGCATAACTGTCTTCCTAATACTGTTAATGAAGAGCAAGTTTTTGGAAGGCAGTTGATAATGAATTCACAAGATAAGATAATAGGTAAGGAGAAAAAATTACTGATATCTTCATGTTCCTTGTCGATTGATGACGTATTTTCATTGGTCAGGGCCTTTGGGGGATTCTGTATACCTGCCCATATTGACAGGACAGCTTACAGTATAATCAGTAATTTAGGCTTTATACCGCCTTCTTTGAATATTAAAACCGTGGAAATATCTAAAAAATACAGTCCCGAAAGTATTATAAAGAAATTTCCTTATCTAAAAAATTATAATTTTATTATATCTTCGGATGCCCACTACCTTTGGGATATCAGCGAAAGGGAGTATTTTATAGATATAGATTATTTGAGTTTTACAGAAATAAAAAGGTTTATTTGTAATAAATAATTTATATTTATTTTTTTTGTTAAAATATTGTTAAAAAAATAATTAGTTTGTGTTACAATGGTGGATAGAGTTATTAATTGATATTTTTTTATCAATTAACATAATGTATTTTAGGGAGGGAACTCTTTAATGAATGAGCTTGAATTTAAAGAAAAAATGGAGAAATTGGACACTATAATTGCTGACCACAAAAACATGCAAGGCGGTCTTATGCCTGTTCTCCACGAAACACAAGGGCTTTTTGGATATCTTCCTGAAGAAGCTCAAAAAAAGATCTCAGAGGGCTTAAACGTTCCGTTAGCGGAAATTTACGGAGTAGCCACATTTTACTCAAGGTTCACACTGGAACCAAAGGGAGAACATACAATAAGTGTGTGTTTGGGCACAGCCTGCTACGTAAAGGGAGTACAGGAAATATACAAAAGATTGCAAGATGAATTAAATGTAAAGCCCGGAGGAACTACGGAAGACAACAAATTTACCTTGATGGATACAAGGTGCCTTGGTTGCTGCGGATTAGCTCCTGTACTAACCGTAGACGAGGAAGTTTATGGTAAGTTAGTGCCGAACGATATACCTGAAATTTTGGCCAAATACAGATAAAGGATTTATTTATGAAAGAATTATCTCTTCATATTCTTGATGTGGTTCAGAATTCCATTGCAGCAGGCTCGAAGTTGATCAAAATAAATATTATTGAGGATTTAGATGCGGACAAGTTTACTATTGAAATCACTGATGATGGCTGCGGGATGGATAAAGATTATGCTGATAAAATTAAAGATCCTTTTACAACAGGGAGAAAAAGCAGAAGAGTAGGTTTGGGTATTCCATTACTTTATGCCGCCGGCAAAAGATGTGAAGGTGATTTGGAGATTACATCCGAAAAAGGTAAAGGCACAAAAGTAACGGTATGGATGAAACGAAGCCATATAGACAGAGCCCCTTTAGGCGATATGGCAGAAACGATCAAGACTCTTATAGTTTGTAATCCGGATGTAGATTTTAACTATAAACATATTCTCAATAAGAAGGAGTTTAATTTTGAAACAAAAGAAATAAAGAGAATTCTTGGTGATGTACCAATTAATGAAATGGATGTCCTTTCCTGGATAGAAGGATATATAAAAGAGGGCCTTAAAAGTTTAATGGAGGTGTAAAGCATGAAATCAATTCAGGAGCTTGAAGAAATCAGAAAAAAAACATTGGAAACAATCAATTTGCGAAAAGATCAGTCGGGTACAAGAATAGTCGTCGGTATGGCTACATGTGGCATTGCTGCCGGAGCCAGGCCCGTTCTCTTGACTATTATGGATGAAATCAGAAAACATGATTTATCCGACGTTGTAGTGGCTCAAACAGGCTGTATAGGATTTTGCATATACGAGCCCATAGTAGAAGTTTATAAACCCGGTCAGGAAAAGGTAACATATATAAAAGTGAATCCTTCAAAAGCAATTAGAATAGTAAATGAACACATTATGAAGGATAAGGTTGTGGAAGAATATACCATAGGTGCCGAAGTCAAGTAAACTATACACTAATTTAATTGCATAGGAGGTATTGTAAAATGGAAATGTATCGCTCCCACATAATGATTTGCAGAGGGACAGGTTGTTCATCATCAAATTCGGAGCAGATAGCACTTAATTTCGAAAAGGAAATTAAAAAGCACGGGATGGAAAAAGAGATCATCGTGGAAAGAACAGGATGCTTTGGGTTGTGTGCATTAGGACCGATAGTAATAATCTATCCGGAAGCGGCTTTCTACAGTGAAGTAAAACCCGAAGACGTAGAAGAAATAGTTAATGAACATTTAGTAAAAGGCAGAGTGGTAAAAAGGCTGCTTTATGCTGAGACAGTTGTTGAAGATAGAGTTAAATCAATAAATGATGTAGATTTCTACAGAAAGCAAATGAGGATTGCACTGCGAAATTGTGGTGTAATAAACCCTGAAAACATAGATGAATATATTGCTTTTGACGGATACAAAGCGTTAACAAAATGTTTGACAGAATTAAAACCTGAAGAAGTAATCGACATAATCAAAAAATCCGGTCTACAGGGAAGAGGCGGAGCCGGATTCCCTACAGGTCTTAAGTGGAGTTTTGCAGCGGCAGCCAAAGGTGATACAAAATATGTATGCTGTAATGCGGACGAAGGTGACCCGGGAGCATTTATGGATAGAAGTGTTCTTGAGGGAGACCCCCATGCAGTTCTTGAGGCGATGACAATAGCGGGATACGCAATAGGTGGGAATCAGGGATATATCTATGTAAGGGC
>JAAYKT010000098.1 GCA_012522255.1 Clostridiales bacterium | reverse complement strand
ATCGCCGTATGCTTTCAGCTATACGCCTATATTGATAAGGGATGTATCGCCAAAGGGCTTGATATAATGGATTTAATGGAGGAACTTATTTGGAATAAGCTAAGCGAGGAACAGCAAGGGTTTCTTCTAGCCCTGTCCTATTTTAAAATTGTATCCATTCAGCAAATATATGCTTTGAGCGAATTTAATACTTTACTGGAATATGAAAAGGAAGCCCTTTTAAATCCTTTTATAAGATATAATGAAATCGAAAAACAATATGAATTCCACGAATTATTTTTAGAAATACTTATATCAAAACGTAAAAGTTATGGGGAGGAATTTGAACGTAAATGTCTTACAACCGCAGGAAGTTATTATCTCAGTATGGGAAAACCTGATGAAGCCCTCTCTTATTTTTGGAAAGCGAAGGATTTTGATCTCATGTTGTCCTTGGATTTAGGTTCTTTGATATTAGGATACGTTGATGGAAAACCCTTTTGGGAGATAGCCCCATATATTGCAAATAATTGTCCTTCGGATATAAAAAAAGCCAATATACTTCAAATGCTGCAAATCGCCTGGGCTCTTTTGTTAGGAAACCATATTAATGATTTTAAAAAGCTTATGAATGAAATAGAAGATTTCCTAGAAAACGACAATATTTCTAATGTAAAATATCTTAGGGCAGAATGGAAATTATTGTTTTCTTATACCTATTATCCAAGACTGATAGAAATGACTGAAATTTTAAAGGAAGCGGAAATACTATTTGAAGGTAAAAACTCCCGTGTCATATTGCCTAATGTTCCATGGAATTTTTGCAATTACTGCCCTCTTGCCATTTTTCATTTAGTTTCTGGGGATGCCGACAAAGAAGCCGAGGCTATGGATGATTACATCGCCCTGTATTCTAAGTTGACTAATGGTCACGGCAGTGGTGCGGATGCCCTCTTCCGATCGGAGCTTTCTTTTTACAGAGGGGACTTGAATAAGGCTGAAGCATATGCATATAAAGCTGTTTATATAGCTCAAAGCAACAAACAAAGCATTGTTTACTTAGGAGCCACACTGCATCTAGCGGAAATAGCTTTGGAAAGGGAAGATAGCACCGGATGGCAAAACGCTATGAATTCAATGGGGAATATCACGAGCTTCGACTCTCCCAATACATCCTTGATATATTATGTCATTGATATTCTTCGAGGAACTTTATTAAATGAACTTAAACAACTTGAAAAAGTTTCAGATTGGCTTAAAGAGGATGATTATACTTCCCACGGGCTATTGCCGGGAATGGCCCTCAATGTAGACTTTGTTAAATTAAATTATCTTATGCATAAAGGGATGCATACAAAAATTATAGGAATCAGCGAAATTTTAAATTTAGAGGAGGTAAAAAGGCATCCCTTCTCTTACATGCTGGCAGCATTTGTATTGGCAAAATGCCATTTGGCCATTGGAGAGAAAGCTTAAGCCATTACCTATATTGAAAGCGCCTGTGACATAGGTGTTAAAGATGGCCTTTTATTTCCAATTGCATCTTATTCTTTTGAGCTTTCCGGCTTAGTGGACGAAACTATAAGGCGCAGACATCCAGAGGTTTTAGAAAAATTCAATTTAATCAAGGAAAGGTATATCTCAGGTTGGGCTGCACTCCATGAAAAGATTTCCATGGGCGACCTGCCCTCCACTTTGACTCCTAGGGAGTATGAGATTGCTGCGCTTGCAGCCTCAGGCCTTCATAATAGCGAAATCGCGAAAAAGCTTTTTATAT
>JAAYKT010000097.1 GCA_012522255.1 Clostridiales bacterium | reverse complement strand
CGAATCTTCAATAATTCCACTATAATGCATATTTTTGTTTTGTATATAGTCTGGCAAATCCCTCATTTTAATAAGATTTCCCGATGTTAAATTAAAGGCACCTTCAATTACGTTCTTTAGCTCCCTTACATTACCGGGCCATGAATAACTGTTAAATATCTCTTCTACCTTTTCATCTATGCCGATTATTCCTTTATTCATATTTTTGTTAAACCTGTCAATAAAATAGCCGGTCAGAAGTTTAATATCTTTTTTTCTCTCTTTTAGGCTAGGTATATTTATCTGTACCACGCTCAGTCTGTAGAATAAATCTTCTCTCAATCTTCCTTCTTCTATGGCTTTCCGAGGTTCTTCATTAACAGCGGATACTATCCTTATATCTATATCTATAGGTTCCAAGCCCCCGACTCTTCTGATCTTCTTTTCTTCTATGGCTTTTAAAATCTTTGCCTGAACACTTATTTCCATGGAGTTGATTTCATCTAAAAATATGGTACCTCCTTGTGCTACTTCAAACAGCCCTTTTTTATTCTCCGCTCCGGTATAACTTCCTTTGACAGTGCCAAATAATATACTCTCTAATAAAGTAGAAGGTATGGCTGCACAGTTTTGTGATACAAAGGGCATATTACACCTGTCGCTATGCTTGTGAATGGATTGGGCTACAAGTTCCTTACCCGTCCCGGTAACTCCGTAGACAAGAACGGAAGAACCGGTCTTTGATACTTTTAGAATTTTCTCTTTTATTTCCAGCATGGAGTTTTCATCGGTAATTATATCATCAATGGAATAAAGTTCATCTTTGTTTTTCGGCAAATGATTATCCTTAAATGCCAAGGTAATATTTTCTCTCCTTATTTCTGGATCTAAGTATCTGGACACATCAACAACACCTATAACTTCCTCCCCGGAAACAATAGGTAAAGTGCTGTTGACCGCATAGATGGATTGCCCTTTATAGGTTTTTAGATGTTGGCTTTCGTTAAATACCGGCTTTCCGCTTTTTAATACTCTCATTATACTACTGGTCTCTGGGGAAAGATCCGGATATATATCAAGAATGTATTTGCCTAGCACATCTGCTTCTTTAAGCTTATTAATGTCCGGCCTATAAGTAACAAAATATTCTATTATTCCTTTATTGTCCGTGACAACCAAACCATCAATATAATTATAGATGCTTAAAATCTGCTCCACGTATCTTCTTATCATATAATCAACCTTTAGTTTTATATAATCTTACAATAGTAATTGAACAAAATCGCTTACGCGATGGCCTCGAAACTTTTTAATTTCTTAGCCAAAATAAATTTAAAGTAGCAACACAATCACATTTAGGGTATTGTTTAAGTTACGAGCCAAAACAAACCGAAAGGCGAGGTGCTGCTACTATGTTTAGTCTATCATGTTTTGGTGTAGTCTACAAACAGTTTTATTTTAATTTTGCAAGACCACCCCCTGTAATGTATAATTTTTGATTTAAATTTTTATTACAGGAGGTATATAACCGTGGAATCTTTCGATGATAAACCTTACTTTAAGAAATTTAACGATTTATTGGCTTTGCGTGATTTAACACAAAACACCATCAGTTCTTATAATAGTATGTTGCGTAAGTATCTTTCTTGGGTAGATTCATACAATAAAATACCTGAAGATATTTCTTTCGAGGATATTAGGACTTATCTTTTGTTTCTTAAGCAACAAAAGGAGCTTGCAAACCGATCTATAAACGCCCATATTTCCCAACTACGCTTTTTTCACTTATACGTTTTAAGAAAGCCTTGGGACAAGTATGAGGTTCCTTTTATGAAGTTTTATACTAAGCTTCCTGATATTCTTACCCTCGAAGAGACTCAGTATTTTATTGATACTATTCCCAACCTAAAGCATACAGCTTGTATTGCTCTTTTATATTCTGCAGGTTTAAGAGTTAGTGAATTACGTCATTTGCACTATAAAGACATCAGCCGTAATGATATGCGCATTTACATAAAGCCTTCCAAATCCAGAAGTGATCGCTATTCCATTTTATCTAAAAAGGCTTTAGATATTCTAACTGAGTATTGGTTATCTTTCGGCAAACCTAAAGGTTGGTTATTTCCCGGCACTAAGCCTGACAGCCCTATCGTCAGTTTTACTGTATTCAGGTTTATTGCCGATCATTCTTCTTTTCTTAATTGGGATAAAAATGTTACTGCACATATTTTTAGACATTCCTTCGGTACCCATTTGTATGAGATGGGTTATGATTTGTTAACTATCCAAAAGTTATTAGGTCATAAATGTGCCAGCTCCAGTCTTATATATGTTCATTTAGGGGTCAAAACCATGAGCATGCTTAAAAGCCCTTTCGATGCGGGTGATTGTCTATGAGTTATCCAATACAAGATATTTTTCTCAAATATTATGATAACGCTATAGCAATGTATCCCATGGATGGGATTACAGATAAAGTTGCTAATGATATTATGAAGTGCAAGACTCCTGCCCTGGGCGGAAATACCTCTGTCTGCCAAGATTGTGGTCATTTAGAGGTTCATTACAATTCTTGCCGCAATCGTCATTGTCCTTGTTGTCAGGGACTTGTAAAAGAAAAATGGATTGATAAGCGTAAGTCTGAAGTAATTGATGCTCCTTATTTTCATATTGTATTTACTGTGCTTGAAGAGGTTAACCCATTAATTTATGCTAATAAGGAACTGCTTTATTCTTTGCTTTATAAAGTTAGTGCGGATACTTTAATGGAGTTGGCTATGGATAAAAAATATCTGAATGCCTCTATCGGTTTTATGAGCATTCTTCATACCTGGGGTCAAAAGATGGATTTCCACCCTCATATTCACTGCATTGTATTAGGTGGTGGTCTTACTAAAGATCTAAAGTTTAAAACCGTTAATGGGGATTTCTTGTTCCCTATTCATGTGGTATCAAGACTTTTTAGAGGAAAGTTCATGAGTGAGTTGAAAAAGCTGTATAAGGGTTACAAGTTAAAGTTTTGCGGTTCTTCCTTAAAGTTCAAATATCCTGATAAGTTTCAAGCACTTGTAAATCTTTTGTATTCGAAAGAGTGGATTCCTTATATCAAAGAGGCTTTCAAAGGTGCCGGTAATGTTATTGAGTATTTAGGCAGATATACTCATAGAATAGCTATTTCAAATTCCAGAATTATATCTGTTAACGATGCAGGTGTCACCTTTAGCATTAAGGACTACAAAAAAGGAGGAAAGCAGTCCAGTATAACCCTTGCACCGGAAGAGTTCATCAGACGTTTTTTAATGCATATTTTACCCAAAGGGTTTGTTAAAATCCGATATTATGGTATTTTTAGTAATCGCACAAAAAAGAAAAAGCTGGCTATTTGCCGCAATATCATAAAAAGGATTTATCCAAAGTCGATTTTAGAAGGCCTTACAGCTGCCCAAATAATACTGTTGCTTTTCGGTGTGGATGTTTGCAAATGCCCTAAGTGTTCCGGGACTAATTTGAAATCAATAAGGTTAACTCCTAAATTAGAATGATTTTTGGCAATTGAATAGGTTTTAAAAAATCCGGTTGAAGCCGGGTTTATTTGGTGTACTTAATTTCACAGTTTTATCTTTAAGATAACAAGTTGTATTTTGCTTTAATGCTATATTTATTGTTTTTAGGGACAGGCCGAATGTTTGAATACCCATAGCCTCTTTCTAAGTTATTAAGATGATTAAAGCCGCGACTTTGTTCAATTGGTAAAATTGTAATTGAGCCAATAGGTATATTAAAGAAAAAAACAGGCCATAACGAATGGTCTATATTTTTTGGGCTCAACTACAATTCTTTCCTTAGTAATTATATCACAAAAAATGTAAGCACTGAAAAGTCGTATAAGAAAAAATAAAGGCAGTTTAGCGTAATATCTGCCTCTATGTGATATCCGTTTTCTATTAGACTTTAACCTCATATGCCTATTCAGCT
>JAAYKT010000096.1 GCA_012522255.1 Clostridiales bacterium | reverse complement strand
ATACTAAAAAAAGATATGTGATGAACATACCTTTGTCATCAAACTTATTAAACGTAAAGGTGAAGGATGTAGAAAATAAAAAGCTTTTATTAGAACAATATATAAGGAGTGACAAAGGTGTTTCAGAATATACGATGCTAATTGGTGTTCTCAGTGATGATATAGACAGCATAAGTTACTTGAATGGTTTTACATATGACGGTTTGAATAACACTATTAGTACGAAGATGGTAAGACTGAAAGAAGATAATTTTCCAGATTCACTGGATGTAATGAATAATTTCGACATGATTATAATAAATGATTTTAATACCGGGAACTTAACAAAAGAGCAGTATGAAGTATTAAAAGGCTGGACGGAGGCAGGCGGTTTTCTGGTCATAGGTACAGGAGTCAACGGTAATAAAACTCTATCAGCTTTTACGACCGCCGACAATTTTATAATAGGTGAAATGGGGGATATTATAAAGGCTTCTGCGGTGCCTTTGGGAAATTTTGTTGAAGATGAATTTAATATGCCTATTGATATATTGGATATAAGTATCGAGGGTGGATCGACGGTTGTGTCTAAAGGGGAGTTTCCTTTTGTTCAAAGATTAGATAAAGGCCGGGGTAGAGTATTGCTCCTATCTTTCGATATGGGTATGGAACCGATTGTATCCTGGAAGCTTAACAAGTATTTTGCGGAATCTTTGTTTCAAAACATGGTGCCGCAAATTTTGGTGGGGACAGACTATGAAAGCAAATATAGACCGGGTTTTGATTATAATATTAATTCAGCCCTTAATAATATACCGGAGCTGCCGTTGCCTAAATATGGGACAATCATTGTTATTTTTGTAATATATATAATTCTTGTAGCCCCTTTAAGCTACATAATATTAAAAAAGAAAGATAAAAGGGAATTAATGTGGGGTATTGTGCCGATATTAGCTGTAATATTTTCACTCATTGTCTATTTTGTCGGATTTGGTTCCAGGATAAAGGAACCTCTTCTAAATACGGTATCCGTTATACGTTTAAACGAAAATGGTATTTACAAAGTTAAGTCCTATGCAGGTATTTTTACTCCAAATAAGACAACATTAAAAATACAGGGATTGGAGAACCAAAGAATAAAGCCTTTCTCAAGAAGCAGCTATTATGGATATAACAGCAGTCAAACCTGGGATGATAAAAGGATTGAGTCAAAATTTGTTTTGTATCCGAATCCAAGTGCAGAGTTCTATGATATTGGCGTTTGGGGCATGAAGACATTTGAGGTGGAACAAAGCAAAAATATTAAAGGAAATATAACAGGCGGTTTAACATATGTTGATTCTGACTACAGTGGGTTTGTAGAAAACAATACAGATGTCGAATTAGAAGACTGTACAGTAGTCACTGCCGATCAATATATAAAGTTAGGTGGTATCAAAGCAGGAGAAAAGGTTGAAATTTCTAAAGGAATGAATGTAAGTTTTGCAAACAGACATGATTTAAGAGATGAACTTTATCCAAGAATATACCAAAGATATAATAATATAAAAGTGGATGAACTCCTTAAATTACGACTTAACAATAAGAAGAGGGACTTATTGGATTACTTTATAAATAGTGAAGTGCAGATGGATGGTGTCAAGCTTATAGGATGGACAAAAACACCGATTTTAGAAGATATCTTAGTTAACGGTAAGACATTAAAAAGATATGACAATACCATGATAGTAGCGGATTTAAAACTGAATTTAAAATCAGGAAATTCTATTGAGCTGCCTTTCGGATATATTGAACCCGTTATAGTTCAGGATAGTTTTATAAAAGGGCACTATGACACATACAGCAACATGTATTATGGTGACGGCGCTGTGGAGTTTTCATTTTTTATTGATGAAAACATTGAATCGAAAAGTATAAAAATCAGATATGATAATCCTTCATATTATTTAAAACAATTTATCTGGGATTGTAATTCCTCAATTTGGGAAGAAAAAGAGCTCAGCAATTTTGTTATATATGAAGGGGAGATAGAAAAATACGTCAGCGAAAAAAATGAAATTAGATTGAGATTTGATATTAAGGATGATGGCTATGGCATTTCACTTCCTCAGATTTCAGTGAAAGGAAGTGTAAAATAATGCTTAAGATAAAGGAATTGACTAAAAGATATGATAAGTTTACTGCCGTAGACAAGTTAACTCTTGAGGTACAAGATGGCGAGATTTTTGGATTTGTAGGCCCCAACGGCGCCGGGAAAACCACTACCATGAAAATTATATGCGGCTTAATGGCGGCAAACGGTGGTGTGGTTTATGTCAATGGCATTGATGCCATAAGGCAGGCAAGGGCGGCTAAGGATATAATAGGCTACATGCCGGATTTTTTTGGGGTATATGATGATTTAAAGGTTAGCGAGTATTTGGACTTCTATGCTTCCATCTATGATATCAAGTTAAAGGAACGAAAGAAAATTTCTGATGACTTATTGGAGTTAGTCGACTTAGCTAACAAAAGGGATACTTATGTGGACAGTTTATCAAGAGGCATGAAACAAAGGCTATGTCTGGCGAGAAGCCTTGTTCACAATCCCAAACTCCTTGTTTTGGATGAGCCTGCTTCGGGAATGGACCCAAGGGCAAGGGTTGAAATGAAAGAAATACTCAGAAGCTTAAAAAGCCTGGGCAAAACCATAATAATCAGCTCCCATATATTATCGGAGCTTTCTGAACTTTGTACTTCTATTGGGATTATAGACAGAGGCAAAATGGTTAT
>JAAYKT010000095.1 GCA_012522255.1 Clostridiales bacterium | reverse complement strand
GGAGGGCTCAATCGCAACGCTTCATCAGAACCTGCTGCCCTCATGTTAGTGGCATGTTTCTTTTTGCAGATATTAACATCTATGTCCTCGGTTTTTGAGTTTTCACCAACAATCATCCCTTCATAAACCGAAAGTCCTGGATTTATAAAGAGTTCTCCCCTCTCCTCCGCGTTATATAGCCCGTAGGTTGTGGCTTCGCCATTCTCAAAAGCAACCAAAACACCTCTGCTCCTTTGTGGTATGTTTCCTTTATAAGGTGCAAATTCAGCAAATAAATGGTTCATTATTCCGTTGCCTTTGGTATCTGTCAAAAATTCCGATCTATATCCTATCAAACCTCTTGTGGGTATTTTAAACTCAATTTTAACATAGTTATCACTATCGGTACTCATGTTAAGCATTTCCGCTTTTCTGCCGCCTAATTTTTCCATAACAGTTCCCATATTATCCTGAGGTATTTCAACATACAGCCTTTCTATAGGCTCATGCAATGCACCGTTTATTTCTTTTGTTATTACTGTTGGTTTTGATACCTGAAATTCATAGCCTTCTCTTCTCATGGTCTCTATAAGTATTGATAAATGAAGCTCCCCCCTGCCATATACTTCAAAAGCATCCGGGGATTCCGTTTCTTTCACTTTGAGGGCCACGTTTGTTTCTATTTCTTTCATTAGCCTTGCTCTTAAATGCCTTGATGTTACATATTCTCCTTCTTTGCCGGCGAAGGGGCTGTTGTTCACTAAAAATTTCATGGATACCGTGGGTTCTTCTATTTCTATTAAGGGCAATGCTTCCGGGTGGTCCTCATCACATATGGTTTCTCCTATATTTATATTGTCGATTCCCGATATGGCGATTATATCTCCTAAGGATGCTTGTTGTATTTCAACTCTGCTTAACCCGGAAAAACCGTAGAGCCTTCCTATTCTTTCATTTTCAATGCTTCCATCTCTTTTGCAAAGAACTATGTTTTGACCGTATTTGATTTTTCCTCTGATAATTTTACCTATGGCAATTCTGCCTACATAATCATCATACTCTATGGTGGTAATTTGAAACTGCAAAGGCCCTTCCAAATCACCTTTGGGTGGTCCAACCTTTGCTATTATTGTTTCAAAGAGAGGGGTTAGATCTGAACTGTCTCCTTCTAAAGTATATTTAGCGATACCTGCCTTGGCTGATGTGTAGATAATAGGAAAATCAAGTTGGTCTTCGTCGGCTCCCAGTTCAAAAAATAAGTCAATTATTTCGTTAATAACCTCTTCTATACGCGAATCAGGTTTGTCGGTTTTGTTAATTATCACGATAGGTTTCAGGCCCAAATCCAAAGCTTTTTTTAGTACAAATCTGGTTTGGGGCATGGGGCCTTCGGAGGCATCCACTATCAAAAGGACGCTGTCCACCATTTTTAGAACTCTTTCCACTTCCCCGCCAAAATCAGCGTGTCCCGGTGTATCTACGATATTTATTTTTATCCCTTTATAGTTCACAGAGGTATTTTTCGCCAATATGGTTATGCCTCTTTCTCTTTCCAGTTCATTTG
>JAAYKT010000094.1 GCA_012522255.1 Clostridiales bacterium | reverse complement strand
GTTTCTGTGTTATGGCTGCGATGAAATCAAGGGCAAATTTATTATTATTGGTTGCTGTCACGATTCCGGCCATGTTATCGTTTGCAGGAAGCTTAATAAGGGGCATCCCGGTTGTTGCTATTCCAATGGGCTTAAAATGTTTAAAAGACATGTCATAAAACTCTTGTGCCTTTTTATTGAACTCCCCTTGGTTTACAGCATTCCCGCCCGCAATATAAACCGCATCATATAAAACAGGATGCTTTGTTTTAAAGGTTTCTTCTACTGTTAGCTGGGTACCGTCTTTTGCTGTTACGGAACCTAATTTTTCTCCTATAATATCTACGAATACCCCATTGCTGTTCAACGAGTTCAACACATCTGAAATCTCTGCGGCATTATAACCATCCCCGATCAATACGGCCACTTTTTGAGTAGCTGCAGAGTGGGGGGTATTCGCCATACTTATAGCCGGTGAATTTCTTGATTCAGATACGTTTAAACCTTGAGGCCTTACCACGCCGATATTGTCTGCAAAAGAATTTGCCATATCCCTGTCAACATTAACCCACATATCGACATTTTTCTGCCGTACCTCCTTGCTTTTTACAAACTGCAAATGGAAAATGAATGTATCCACAAGGTCCTTTTTCTCAAAGGGTGCCAGACTGTTCCAGAAAAGACGCGCCTGAGAAAAGTAGTCGGCAAATGAATTGCTTGGGAATTCCCTTGTGATATTACCCTCCACCTTTGTCGGATGATATCCGTACCCGCCGTCTTCTAAAGGCACTTCTGCCGGGGTATTATCAACCAACATGTTTCTATGAAAATTGATGCTGTCTACATCGATGCGGTATTTTGAATGACCGTCCCTGTGGTTAGTATTGACTTCACAAATTGGCCTGTTAACCGGGATTTCATTTATATTGGCCGTTCCAAGCCTATGATAGTCAGTATCCCGATATGCAAAGGAACGTCCCTGCAGAACCGGGTCCTCAGAGAACTCAATGCCCGGAACCAAAGTTGCCTGATCAAAGGACGATTGGTCATCCTCAGCAAAAAAGTTGTTTACCAAACGATTCAAAGTGAGTTTCCCGATTATTTCAACCGGTACAGTTTCCTCAGGCCATAATTTAGTTGCGTCCAAAACATCAAAGTCGTACTTGAACTCGTCTGCCTCAGCTATCAATTGCACTCCCAAATCGTATTCCGGAAACATCCCTTTTTGAACAGCCTCTATGATATCTCTTCGATGAAAATCAGGATCGACTCCGCCTATGATATTTGCCTCATCCAATGTGATAGAGTGGACTCCCAATTTCGGCTTCCATACAAATCTGACAAAGGTAGCCATCCCCTTTTTGTTTACAAAACGAAATGCATTAATGGGGTATCCCTCCATCATACGCCAACTTCTCGGCCAAGCCCTAAGTGACATGAGCCACATAACCATGTGCGCTGACTCTTGATTATTGGCTACATAATCCCAGAAGTCATCTTGAGCAACAGTTGCCTGAGGGATATCCGTAATGGGATTAGGCTTTACAGCATGGGTAACATCCATAAATTTAATCGCATCCGCCAATATGAAAACCGGAAACTGGAGTGATAGCATGTCATAATTACCCTCTTGGGTATAGAATTTAACAGCAAAACCGCGTATATCTATCGCCGTATCTTTGGAACCTTTGCTACCGATAAAGTTAGAAAATCTTGTGAAAACAGGAGTCTTAGTTCCGACCGTCTGAAGAAAACCAGCCTTTGTATATTCTGTCATGGATTTTGTCAATTCAAATTCGCCATATAACCCAAACCCTCTGGCATGTACAACCTTCTCCGGTATACGTTCACGGTTAAGCCTTGACTGTTTTCTATAAAAATTAGTATCACGCAGCATTAATGGGCCCCGTTTGCCTGCCCTCAAGCTCTGGCTGTCATCAGTTATCTTATAGCCTAAATCACTGGTCATACCCTTACCCATACCGGTATTTTTAGCATGAAATTGTTCTAACTGGCTGTTCTTCGGGTTTGGTTTAACCTGCTTCTTATCATTATTCATTAATAGTCTCCTTTCCTCCGTTTCCTTTATTATGCATAACTTTCACCTTGTTAATTCATAAATAAAAACTCCCTACTGCTGATTTTTAAATCACCGATAGAGAGTATTTTTATAGAAATATAGTTTTTTATCCTAATATATTATTTTTGCATCGCCTTCATATCAACTTCCATTTTACTATCTGTCACAACCATACGATCGTTTTCATTTCCAAATGAGAGACGTTCTATACCTTTGTATGTATCTGTGGTGGAATCCGTATACCAATAGGTGATAACAGCCTGACTGCCATCAATAACCACATCATATTTTGTCACCCATGGGCTGGACCAGCGGATGACGAAATTGCCAGAGACCCCGTTAACCTTTTCTTGCTGTGATCGGAAATCAGATTGCATTTTATCATCCATAATCTGATACCTGGCCCTGCCATCCCTTGTCCTCCAGGCCTCGGCCCAAATAAGAGAGAGATTGTATTTTTCATTAAACGTCCATGTCTTTCCGTAATCGGAGGTTTCATACCGCACCGTTACATCCACAGGATTGCCGCTTGTATCGAAGGCGTTATTGCGGAAGGTCACCGGAAGAACTCCCTTTGCACCGTTAAAAGCGGGGGAAAGAGCAGTGGCATAGGTTGCTATACCTTCAAAGGGGTTAGGTATTTCAAGGAAACACTGTGTCCAGGTCTCTCCCTTGTCTTGTGTACGATACATGACCGGATTAATATCCGAATCATACCGGAATGATACAAAGCCAATGTTTTTATTAGCAAAGCCAGCCCCTGTTACAACGCGGGCGTATGTATCGCCGGTATTACCGATTTCATGCCAATTCTTTCCTCCGTCCGTTGTTTGAAAAATCCTATTCTCCTGTTGCCCCATGGCAACACCTCCGGCAAGCAGCAGCCAGCCATCATCTTTTGTGGTAAAACCTACATATTTGGTTTCATAATGGACCATTTTCGTATCTGTAACGGCATAGCTGTTCCAAGTCTCTCCCTTGTCTCCGCTAATCATTATAGATACAGGAGGCGCCCCGCCTTGATAATTATCTTTGTGTCCGCCGTAAGCCACAGCGATCACTTCATCAGATATGTAGACTGCTTTATCTTCAAAATACGCCACCTGGTCATCAGTGTCCGGTATAAGCGGCACCACAATGGACTTTTCCGTTCCATATTGTATGACAAATTTCCCGTCCATTAGATCATAAGAATTTCCTGCATTGAGAAGGGCAATATTATCAATCTGATCTCTTTCTTTGCTATCATCAACACCATAGGATACCAATGCCCCGGCAATGCCTATCATTATAATGATTGCGCATAAAATAATAATACCTTTTCTTTTATTCATTACCTTCTCACCCCCCCTCACTGATTAAATGATAGCAAACTATAACCCCACCTGCAAATAAAAAAACCGCATAACTGCGGTTCTTTTATTATTATTTTATTTCTATGCCTGCTCCGACTTCTTCTAATTTTGCTTTAATCTCGTCGGCTTCTTGTTTACTTACTGCTTCTTTAACAGGATTTGGTGCTCCGTCAACAAGGTCCTTTGCTTCTTTAAGACCTAGTCCTGTAATTTCTCTGACTACTTTGATAACCTTAATCTTCTGTGCACCCACATTAGCAAGAATTACACTGAATTCAGTCTGCTCTTCTTCAGGGGCTGCCGCTGCTGCGGGGCCTGCTGCTGCCGCTACCGGAGCTGCTGCTGTAACACCAAATTCTTCTTCTATTGCCTTTACCAATTCTGATAATTCCAATACTGTCATGTTTTTTATTTCTTCAATTAAGCTTGTAATTTTTTCGTTTGCCATTTTATTTTCCTCCCTTATTTATAGCGCTTCCGCTTCTTTTTTTTCTTTTATTGAATTTAGCATGTATGCCAGGTTCCTCATTGACCCCTGCAGACCGCCAAGCAACATAGCCAATAATACTTCTCTTGACGGCAAATCACCAATTGTTTTCACTGTTACAGCATCCATAAATCCATTTTCAATTATGCCGGCTTTTATTGTTATAGGTGTTTTAGGAAAATCCTTAATAAATTGATTGATGGTTCTTGCGGGTGCCACAGCATCATCATAGCTGAATGCAAAGGATGTGGGGCCTTCCAAAAATTCATTCAGGCTGTCTATCCCTAATTCTGATGCCGCCCTTTTAAACAGAGTATTTTTATACACTTTAAAATCTACTCCGACTTCTCTGAATCTTCTTCTTAATTCTGTAACATCGGCTACATTTATACCTTTATAATCAACTAAAACTACTGAATTTGATTTTTCAAGTTTTTCTTTCACTTCAATTACAACACGTTTTTTTTCTTCAAGAAATTTTGACATAATTTCACCTCCTAAGTTAGTAAGTTTATTGGTCTTTTGAGTATGCAAAAAACCTCTCCGTAGACATAGAGAGGTTACTTTTTATTATAAAGCCTCGGTAGGATATTAAGCTTTTCGCACCTACTGTCTACGGTATATGTTCAATTTTAATGTGCAGGACTCGCCAGATTTAATATCTATTCCATGATACGGGCTGGGTTTACCTTTATCCCGGGCCCCATAGTGCTTGCCAAGGTAACACTTTTCAAATAAGTTCCTTTTGCTGCCGGTGGCTTAGCTTTCACTACGGCATCCATCAGAATTTTAAAATTCTCAGACAGTTTTTCTGCCCCAAATGACACCTTGCCTATAGCAACGTGAACAATGTTTGACTTATCTACCCTGTACTCAACTTTACCTGCTTTGATTTCATTAATGGCTCTGGCAACATCAAATGTTACCGTGCCTGACTTGGGATTCGGCATAAGACCTTTAGGCCCCAATAGTTTACCTAATCTACCCACAACTCCCATCATATCCGGGGTTGCTACTACTGCATCGTAATCGAACCAGCTTTCACTTTGTATCTTTGCCGCAAGCTCTTCCGCCCCGACAAAGTCAGCACCGGCTTCTGTCGCTTCTTTTTCCTTTTCCCCTTTGGCAAATACCAAAACCTTTAAGGTTTTGCCTGTACCGTGAGGTAATACTACAACGCCTCTAACTTGTTGGTCTGCATGTCTTGAGTCTACACCTAATTTAATGTGTATTTCAACAGATTCATCAAATTTTGCTTTAGCGGTTTTCTCCACTAATTCCAAAGCTTCCCTTGGATCATAAAGCTTACCGGGTTCTATCAGTTTCATGCTTTCCTTATAATTTTTACTTCTAAACATTTAAAATCCTCCTTGTGGTCAACGGAATAATCCTCCCACTTTTTAATCTTCGATTGTTATACCCATACTTCGGGCTGTTCCTTCTACCATGCTCATTGCCATTTCTACGCTGGAAGCATTAAGGTCAGGCATTTTGAGTTCGGCTATTTCTCTGATTTTTGACTTTGATACCTTAGCAACTTTAGTTTTATTCGGTACCCCGGAACCGCTTTCTATTCCAACAGCTTTTTTTAATAGAACTGAAGCGGGTGGTGTTTTCAAAATAAACGAAAAGGATCTATCCTGATAAATCGAAATTACAACGGGTATTATCAGGCCTGCCTGTTTTGCCGTCTTTTCATTAAATTCTTTACAAAAACCCATGATATTAACCCCATGTTGGCCAAGCGCCGGTCCTATCGGTGGTGCAGGTGTCGCTTTTCCTGCCGGTACCTGAAGTTTGACTATCGCGGTCACTTTCTTTGCCATATCGCACCTCCTCTCTCAGACAAAACATATTAATAAAATAAATTATAATACTTCAATTTGCACAAATTCAAGTTCTACCGGTGTGTCC
>JAAYKT010000093.1 GCA_012522255.1 Clostridiales bacterium | reverse complement strand
GTGCTGTTTGTATCTTTGGACGGCTATGATATAACAACAACATTGACATCCGTGGCGGCAACATTGGGTAACATCGGCCCCGGTTTGGGCATGGTGGGACCCATGGGTAACTACTCATTAATGTCACCTGTTACAAAAATAATACTATCCTTTTCCATGCTGATAGGAAGGCTGGAAATCTATCCGATTTTACTCCTTACCGTTCCGTCCTTTTGGAAAAAGGTTAATATATAATAAATAAAAAGTGCCTGTTAATCTATAAATTCACAGGCACTACTATCATACCAGGCATAGCGAATATATTTGACATATTATAAGTAAAACATTTCCATAGGAATCATATTATGAGCTCATAATCCCTGCTTCCCAGCCCTAATTCCTCACCATAGCTAAGCTGCAACTCTCCCTTGGTCTTTGGATGCATGGCCTTGAATTTGTCCTCTCCGCTTTTCATACCTTGTTCGCAATCTCCTATTTTACTGTGCGGGTTACCTACCTGTTGGTTTACCAAATCGTAACTTGCCTGATCAATAGCCACCGGGTCAAAAGAAGCCAAAATGCCAATATCAGGCACTATGGGGGCATCGCTCCAAGGCACGCAATCGCACAGTGGAGTCACATTCATAACAAAATTTATAAAAGCGATATTTTCTTCTTTTGTCTTCCAGGCACCGTAAGCGTATTCCGTCATCCTTTCAATAAAGGCATCCATTTCCGTACCCCATTTCGGCCTAATAATATTATAAGTGCACATAGACACACATTCCCCGCATCCGATACATTTTTCAGCATGGATATATGCGGTACCGTCTACCATAGTGATGGCATCGGTGGGGCAATTTTTGAGGCACATCTGACAAGCTCTGCAATCCTTACCTACAACGGGTTTTGAAGTGGAATGCTGTTGTTGTTTACCTGCTGCCGGAGCACAACCCATAGCCAAATTCTTTATGGCACCGCCAAAACCTGCCGTTTCATGGCCTTTGAAATGAGACATGACAACCATGGAATCAGCTCTATAAATATTTGAAGAAATCTTCACCTTTTCAAAATGTTTCTTATGTATGGGAACATCTACAGAGTCCTTGCTGTATATTCCATCGGATATGATAATAGGTGCATTTACAACAGCATAGGCAAAACCGTTTTCTATTGCGGTAATCATATGGTCAACTCCGTTAGACCTGCTTCCCTTATACAAAGTATTTGAATCAGTCAAAAAAGGTTTGCCGCCATGTTTTTTTATCATATCAACAACTTGCCTCACATAAATGGGGTTTATAAAAGCATTGTTACCTTTTTCTCCAAAATGGATTTTAATAGCTGTAAGTTTATCCTCGGCAATTATATCCTTGAATCTTGCTTTATTAAAAAGCATAGATACCTTTTTTGATATGCTTTCTGTCGCTTTTCCAGCACGCATATTATAAAAATAAACTTTTGATTTCAAATCGGTTCCTCCTTCAGCATTATGTAATAAGTACATTATACAATAAAAATATCATAATATGTATTATCTGCAAAATCTAAGTAATTGCCACTGCCAACGCATACGAGTTTTGTTACCGATTGTAAAATAAATTATTTTGCAGGATCAAATTGCTATGGTTGCCATGAACAGCGGGTTATGTTGTAATTCACAACTAACTATCTAAGTATATTTAAAAAATGTCGAATGAAAAATTTTGCTACAAATATAGACAAGTTTGCTGAAATAATAGTTCAAATATTTACATATTTTGAATTGGCTTGCTATAAGTGTGTAAGCGCCAAGACTTATTGCATGTAACATATACAGATTAAAAGTATTATAACAATATATGTTCTGCCACAAAAATACAGAAATAATGAAAAAAAAGAGGACATAAACAATATATTATCAATAACGGTAACATCTTGTAGCATATTACATATATGGGTAAATATGTTTACAGGTCTGGATGAATACCTTATAATATTATTCACATTGATAATAGAAGTAAAGTATAAATTGCGGCGGTGATAATTTATGAAGCTAAGCATACATACATTAGGAAATTTTGATATTGAATTTGACGGCCAATCGATATTAGAGATTAGTAACAGGTCTTACAAGATTTATAGATTGCTCCAGTATTTCATAACATACAGGGGCAGATTGCTTTTGCCGGAAACAATCATTGATAATTTATACGATGACATCGAAACAGGAGATCCCAAAAATGTTTTGCGAACCCAGATTTTTAGATTGAGACAAGTTTTGAAAACACTGCTCATTTCATGTAAAGCCGATATAAGCGAATATTTTAATATAAGTGTTTTAAACGGATATTATTGTTTCGAATTAGGTGAATCGTCTGAACTTGATTTAGAAGTTTTTGAAAAAAACATCAATGAAGGCGATAAAATTAGGTCTTATGATACAAAAGGATCCCTCGAGTTTTATAAAAAATCCATAGAAATATATAAAGGTCATTATCTGTCAATAAATGCCCATGAGAATTGGCTGGTACCTACAAGAAACCGTTTGCGAAGATTATATATAAATACATTTTTTAAGATTATTGAAATACTTGAATGTATGAATGATAACTACGGTATTATAGAGCTTTGTGAGGAAGTTTTGTCCATAGAATCATACGAAGAGTCTATTCATATATGCTTGATCGATGCTATGCTTATCCTTGGACTAATAAAAAATGCCATGAGTCACTATAATTATTTGACCTCGCTTCTAAGTAAGGATATGGGGGTGCGGCCTTCTTCCGCACTAAAAAGCGTATACAGAAAAATAGAAAGCTATTATGAAACAAAAGAAGATTTAAGTATTGATGATATCAAGTTAAGGATTGACGGAAATTCTGTAAAAGAAGTTTTATTATGCGATAATGAATGTTTCAGATTTTTATGCAATAACGAAAAAAGAAAGGGAACAAATTGTGAAAAACCAATCTATATAGGTGTTATTACATTGGATAAAAACAGAAATACAACATTTGCCGAACAGAATAAAATGTTCAATTATATGTCAACACTTCTTGAAAAGATACTTAATAAAGGAGATATTTATTCTTATTGGAATGAAAGTCAGATACTTGTACTTTTTAACGAGGCTAAAGACGGAGAATTAATAAAGATTAAAAAGAGAATAAAGGATGATTTCTGCAAAGCAACAAAGTTGGACAAGCAACAAATTACCATGGATTTTAAACCTTTGGTCACGGATATTAAAAAGGATTTACTTTGCAAAGCCTACTAAGGCTTTGTTATACATTTCTTCTCTTTCTATCTCAAAATTCCCTTATTCCACTTTTTATTAAAAACATAAAGATACTTAAATGTGTTATGCAATGCGGCATAGCCATTTTTTTTGCCTATTTATAATTCGGATGTAACTAATAAATAACTTATTTATGAATTAAATATAATTTATAAATATTAAGAAAAAATTTAGTTGTAATCGAGCTTTACATGATATGAAATGTCCCAAAGATATGATGAATATATATAAATTTATTTCTCGGGGGTATTAAAAATGATGGAATATTCGTCTCAGTATGATTTTTTTCTTGAATTTAAAGCCCTAATAGATGACAAGGGCAATTTCATTGACTATATATTGTTATGTGTGAGTTGCGATCTGCAAAAGATCATAAATATTAAAAGCGAAAAAATATTAGGTAAAAAGCTATCTGAAATAAGCCTTGAATATAGCAGCGATATATTGGGCCTAAAAGAAATATATTATAATGCAATACCAAATACAAAAAGAAAGTTTGAAAAATACTCCGAGGAGTTGGGGAGATGGTATTCAATAACCATCTTCAGCAATGATAATGGGTATTTATTGCTTTTCTATAATGATATAACCCGGAATAAAAAAGCAATGGGAAAGTTAGTTAAAAATAAGAAAAAAATTTCTGTTTGAACATATCAATAAAAGTTTTATCGGCAGCATTAAATACCGCAGGAGTAGGCGCACGGTCCGCTATATTAATACTCCGTGAGGCTTATGTAAGGTTAAAAAATTCCTATCGAAATTTAGTCAGGAAATATAAACAAATAATGGATTTATATACTAAGGGATGATTAATTTGGGCATAGTATTACTGAAAACTTTGATAACAAAAACACCATATGCTATGACTATCAAAAAGCAGTACCGTGTATTGTTGTTTGATTTTTTATAGAAAAACAGATTAGTACGAATTCAGTTCAAAGAAAAGGAGGTGAAAAGATGAAAGGAAAGTATAAAAAAACAATAGCTTTACTAATGACTTTAATAATGGTACTAAGTATCAATATTACAGCGCTTGCCGAGGGCAGCGCAAATCCTTCATCTATTCAAGGGAAAGTAGTTGAAAAAATGGAATTGCCGGCCGGTGATGCGGATTCCGCCGAGGTAGAAACCCAGGATGAAACAGCGGGAGAAGATGGAGGAGACATGACAACAGAGGATACAGACATAAAAGAAGAGGCGGGTGAAGAAGGAGCAGCAGAGGGTGAGGACGTTGACGGTGCTGGTGCAGAAGATGGCGAAGCCGTGGAAGGCGAAGATGAAAAGGATGAGGAAGATTTAGAGGCTGGTGATGGTGCAGAAGAGACAGCCGGAGAAGATAAGGTAGTAGATGAAGTAGGGACAACGGAGGAAAACGGTGGGGAGCAGGAAGCCATAGCAGAAAACGGTCAAGACGGTATAGACGGCGGAAAAGTGGCAGAAGGCGTTACAGAAGCAGAAGAGCAATTGGATTTAGGGGATAATCCCGATAATATAACAGCTGATGAGGCTTATATAGAAAACCTTGGCTTCTATTACCCAGCTTTGATAAAAATGTACAGGATGATGGCTCAAAGTTCAAATTCAGATGAAATAACATGGCCGGCCCCAGGTGCAATAAATTTAATAAAGACGGCAGACCCCGTTGAAGGGGAAGAAAATCAATGGGAAATCACGCTTACTGTAGAAGGTAAAAATGTTCAGAAAACAAGCAAGGTTGTGTTAGTTATAGACAAATCCGGTAGCATGAAAGGTAAAAAAATGGCTAATACAATTTTGGCGGCACAGGAATTTGTTGATAAACTGCTATTAAGTGATGGTATGACTGAAATTGCAGTGGTGTCCTTTGATAAAAATGCACATATAGTATCATACTTTGTTGGTCATGGTGGTAAAGATGGCCTAAAAACTGAAATTGGCAAAATAGAAGCGGATGGCGGAACAAATATTCAAGCCGGCATACACCAAGCTCAGATTTTATTAGATGCAGTAACTGCTGATAATAAAGTAATAGTGCTTTTGGGAGACGGTGAGGCGACATATAGCTATAAGGTAACACAGGCAAGTGGGATAACCTTGTCAACACACAAAAAAAATCAAATTCCGGATATTATTTATGATGATCCGGAAGTCGGTAATGTGGATTATGATAATATAGTTGGCAGTGGTTCAGACTATGCATTAGCAGCCAGTGGTGGTTTTCCAAGCAAAGTGTATAGGTATCAAATATACTGCAACGAATCAGGGCATAATCATGGGCCATGGACGACAACATTTCCAACTGATAATGGTATCCCAACAATTTGGGAAGCAGGACTTGCGAAGGATAAAGGTACGAAGATATATTCTATCGCACTTAATGCAGGCACTAATGGGAACTATGTTTTAAACGAATGTCAGGATAGCGGTTATTATGAACTGAACAGTTCAGAGCTGGATGTTTTAAGTGATGTGTTTGACGAAATCGCAGGACAGATTGCATATGCAGCAAATAATGCGATTGTTATTGACCCGATGGGTCAAATGTTTAACTTGGTGAGTTCTTTAGAAGAAATTTATGTTCCACAAGGAACGGCGGAAATTACAGCGACAGGTGAGATAAAATGGGATGTAGGAACAATTAAAGAAGATGACCCTGCTATCATGAAATATAAAGTCATGATAAAAGACGAAGCGGAAAAGGATAAGCTGTATCCAACCAATGGCACAACAACTATGGAATATAAAGATATAAATGAAAAAGATGCAGAAGATGAATTCGAGGTGCCCGAGGTTTCTGTAAGCGGAGGAAAAATCCTATATAAAGGATACTTGGTAAATGATGAGGGTGAACCAATCAGTGAAGTTGGAATAGTAGTAGCAAGACCTGATCTGGCAAAAAGACTCTATGACAACACATATTCAAATGACCCTTTAGATTATAATAAAACATACATTGTCGCTAAATCAGAGATCCCTGGATACAAGTATATGGGATATGTATGGAATGATTCTAACGGGACTCAAGATACGGTATCAGTACTTTTACTGGCAACTGCACCAACTCAGATTGTCTGGTTTGCATATGCAGAGAAAAATGATGTGACCGTAACCTTCGAAGAAAACTATTTAGATGCATCATCATATCACCGTACAATTAAATCCGGTTCGGCTCTTAAAACAAACATGCCACCGAATCCTAACAGATTGGGTTATTCGTTTATGGGTTGGTACCCAAATGAAGGCGGTACGGGAGATAAGTTTGACTCAGACACAATCGTAACCAGTGATATTACAGTATATGCCCAGTGGGCTGCAAACACCGACACTGCATACAAAGTGGAACACTACCTACAGAATTTAGCTGGTGACGATTATACTTTAAAAGATACCGACAATATTACCGGAATGACGGGAACCGAGACAGCGGCAGAAGCAAAGACCTATACCGGCTTTACAGTGAAAGGGTTCAACCAAGTGGCTATAGCAGCAGACGGAACCACCATAGTGAAGATTTATTATGATAGAAACACTTACAAACTGACCTATGCAATAACAGGTAGTTTCTTTACTAATGCGAATCATGCAATAGAAACCTATAAATTTGGTGAGGCAGTAACAGCGGTATCGACACCAAGCCAAACAGGCTATACTTTTGTAGGCTGGGCAGGAGTACCGGCGACAATGCCTGCAGAAGATGTAACCGTAACAGGTTATTATACTGCAAACACCGACACTGCATACACTGTGGAACACTACCTACAGAATTTAGCTGGTGACGGCTATATTTTGGAAGAGAGTGAAAGCAAGGCTGGAACAACAGATACAATAGTAACGGCAGTGGCAAAAAGTTATACCGGATTCAGCGAAAACGCCGGTCATGCAGATAGATTTGCAAGCGGTACAATAGCTGCAGACGGAAGCCTAGTACTGAAACTATATTATGACAGGGTAGAATTTACCGTAACCTTTAAAGATCATGATGATAAAGTATTGAAAACCGAGTCAGTAAGATACGGCGGAGATGCGACACCACCGGACGATCCCGAAAGAGAAGGCTACACCTTTACAGGCTGGGATGGAAGCTACAAGAATGTTGTAAAAGATGAAACAGTAGTGGCGACCTATACACCTATTACCAATCTTTCTTACACTGTGAACTATCTGGAGAAGGATACTGGCAAGGCATTGGCAGATCCTAAAACAATGACAGGTCAAACTTTTGGCAAGGTCGTTACCGAAAACGCCATAGACATAGTAGGTTACAACAAGGTATTACCGACAAGTAAATCCATAACAATTGCGATGAGTGGAAACGTAATAACTTTCTACTACACTGCAAAGTGCCTATGCTATACGGTTAACTACCTGGAGCAAGGAACCAATAAAGTTCTTGCACCTGCCAAGCAT
>JAAYKT010000092.1 GCA_012522255.1 Clostridiales bacterium | reverse complement strand
TTAGTGAAATCAATGTATTGCGGCTTTATAGTTATTGCTGTCTTTGCCAGGTTTCATCTCGCTACAATCTTTAAAATAGCATATGAATCACTTTCAGACAGTGAGACAATTCGCTTAGTTGTTGTGACTGCCGGTATAACCGGATTGGGGCACTTATTGAAAGTTATAGGCAGCTTTGACAGTATTACAACTAATCTTAAATCTATTTTTTCTGATTTACGTATCATTATTGCTATAATCCCCGCCTTAGTAGGCTTACTTGTGGTTCCCGGCGGTGCCATAATATCTGCTCCCTTGATAGAGCAGCTTGGAAATGAAGTGGATTTGGATAAAAATACTTTAGCTACAGCCAATATAATATTCAGACATGTTAACAGTTATATTTCACCTATGAGCTCTGGAATGATTCTGATGTCTTCCGTTTCTTCCGTTGATATAAAAGAATTTATAAAATTCAATTTACCGCTTATGATGTTAGTTATGCCGTTGGCCTTTTTTTATTTATTAAGAAAGACCGATATTGTCAGAAAGAAGAAAAATGGTTTTCAGTTAGGACCTTTTGTGGAACTAATCAGACACTTATCACCATTTATTATTATAGTTTTGTTCAACCTTGTACTTAAGGTTCCTTTTCATTTTGTTATTATAATCGGTATTTTTTACGTTATTCTATTTGCCGAAGGAAAAACACATTCTGCAACATCTTTAAAAGAGCGTGCTTATGTTACACTTAAGGGGATAAAATTAGATATGATTTTGGGGATTATTGGGATAATGGCTTTTAAGGATATGATTGTTGCTACAGGATACTTGGATGAAATATCATTAATGATTGTGAATTTAAGGGTTCCATTATTTCTGTTGGTTTTCATAATTCCATTTATGATTGGTCTAATGATTGGTAATACCGGCGCAGCTATTGGATTGTCAGTTCCAGTTTTCATGCCATTAATACCGGTGGGTTCAAGCGGTGTACCATATTATTGTCTTCTTTACATTGCTTCTGTAACAAGCTATTTGTTATCTCCTTTTCACCTTTGTTTAATATTGACAATAGAATATTTTAAGGCTTCTTTTTCAAATGTCATAAAGAAGGTTGGAATTGTTGGAAGTTGGGTTACCATCTTATCTTTTATTCGATTTCTGTTTATTGTTTACAAAATCGGCTTTTAATTGTTAATTAGGTTTGAGTTGTCTTAAACAATTCGTCTTGTTTCATACAAGATATCGGTTGGAATTTATTATGGTAAACTGATTAAAAGAATGTATTGTTAGAAAATTATTTAAAATTTAAAGGGGTTTAAAAAAATGAGAAAATTACAGTTCCAGGGTATTTTTCCCCCCATGATAACACCTTTTAAGGAAAATGGGGATGTTGATTATGATGCTTTTGAATCCAATATTATAAAATGGAATGAAGATAGATTAGATGGCTACCTTGTATTGGGTTCAAATAGCGAGACTGTATACCTTACAGAAGAGGAAAAAATGCAGTTGATAAAAGTTACAGTGTCGGTTGCAAAGCCTGGCAGACATATTCTTGTAGGCAGCGGCATGGAATCCTTGAAAGAAACAGTCAGGCTTACAAACGCGGCAGCAGCACTTGGTGTCCATGCAGCTTTAGTACTAACACCATTTTACTACGGCGGTAAGATGACAAACGAGGCTTTAATAAACTATTTTACAAAACTTGCCGATAATAGCGATATACCCATACTTATTTATAATGTACCGAAATTCACCCATATTAATATAAAAGCTGAAGTTGTTGAAATATTATCAAGACACCCGAATATTATTGGAATGAAAGACAGTTTAGGCGATGTGCCACAACTTGCTACTTTTAAAAGGATCGTACCTGAAGATTTTAATCTTTTGGTTGGAACTGCATCAGCATGGTTTCCGGCTCTTACATTAGGAATAAAAGGTGGGATTTTAGCACTTGCCAATTGCAATCCTAATGAATGTGCAGAAGTAAAAAGGGCTTTTGATGATGGCGATTGGGAAAGGGCAAAAGAAATATACCAAAGGGTTTTTCCTATAAATACGGCTGTAACCGGTACTTATGGGATTGCTGGTCTCAAATATGCCTGTGATTTGCATGGATATAAGGGTGGGGCTGTCCGAATACCACTTCTTCCTTTAAGTGATGAACAAAAAAAAGAGATTGAAGCTATTTTAGGGAAAGCTTTTACATTATAAATTGGTAAAGTTATACTATTAGTAGCAATTAGATTAAGAATGGTTTTAATAATTTTTATAAAAGAGGAGGTCATTATATGAATACGCATAAACTACTTATGATACCGGGGCCCACGCCGGTAGTGAGGTCAATACAGGATCAGATGGGCAGGGAGACGGTTGCCTTTGGAGATCCGGATTTCGTGAAGGACTTCAAAGAATTGGTAGAGGATTTGAAGGTCTTGTTTAAGTGCAGCGGAGAGGTATTTGTTGTTGCCGGTACGGGGACTATGGGAATGGAAATGGCCATAGTGAACACACTAAAAAAGGGAGATAATTTGCTTATTGTCTCACATGGCTTCTTCGGGGATAGGTTTATCGAATTATGCAAGAGGAAAGGCCTAAATGCCGATATACTTTCCAGCGAATGGGGAGACATTGTACCTGTTGAAAAAATCGCAGAAAAGCTTAAAGAGAAGAAGTATGCGGCTATTACCGTTACACATGTAGACACGTCAACAGGGGTATCAGCACCTGTGGCTGAAATAGGAGAGTTAATGAAGAAACATCCGGAAACATTATATATAGTTGACGGTGTTTGTTCTACAGCAGGTGAGCCTGAATATGTAGATGATATGGGAATAGACGTGTTGCTTACAGGAACACTAAAAGCTTTTGGAGTGGCACCTGGCCTGACAATGATATGGGCAAGCAAAAAAGCAATGGAAAAACGGAGGACCTTAGGTGATATTTCCGAATATTACATTGACTTCGATAAATGGCTCCCTATTATGAAAGATCCGTCAAAATACTACGCGACACCCGCAGTGAATATGGTATGGGCGTTAAAGGAATCCGTAAGGATGATAAAAGAAGAAGGCATTGAAAATAGATATGCAAGGCATAAAAAAACAGGCAGAGCTATGCAAAAAGCAATAGAAGGGCTTGGTTTCAAAATATTGGCAAAGCCTGAAAACAGAGCAGTAACCTTATCTGATGTTATTTATCCCGAAGGAATTGATGATGCAAAATTCAGAGGACTTTTAGCTGAGGAAGTGATTATTGTTGCCGGAGGTTTAGGACCTTGGGCTGGTAAAATGTTCCGATTAGGACACATGGGAAATATTGATAAACACGATATGATATCGGTAATTGCAACTATTGAAAGAGCATTATATAAAGCCGGTGCGCCTGTTGAATTGGGCAAAGGTGTTGGAATACTTCAAAAGGCACTTATGGAATAAAAGAACTAATAAAGCATTTAAGATAGGCAATACTACTATTATATAGCAAGACTGTTTAAACTGCGGAGGTCTTATG